>JBDHDY010000106.1:0-14388 GCA_039591275.1 Gemmatimonadota bacterium
GCCTCGCTCAGTCCCAGAGTGATTTCCATTTCAAGCATGTCAAAGAGTTATGGTCTTCCCGGCATCCGCATCGGATGGCTGGCGACACAGGCCAAGGAGATCCTGGCTAGCGTTTTGGCGATCAGGGAGCAGGTGACCATAACGAACGGAGCGATCAGTGAGGCCGTTGCCCTATCAGTCTTGAGACGAAAGGATGACTTCATCAAGAGGGCCAAACAGCACGTGCACGCAAACTTCCAGATCGTGGAGTCGTGGATGAAGCAGCAGGACGATCTGGAATGGATTCCTCCCCAGGCGGGCGTGGTGACGCTGCCGAGAATCAAGGCAGAGGGGATCTCGGATCCGGAGACCGTGTATCGGCGTTTGACGGAAGCGTATAGCTCGTTTGTCATTCCTGGCCGGTGCTTCGAGATGGACAACCACTACTTCAGGTTGGGGTATGGTGGAACGGCGGAGGAGTTGGAGACCGGGTTGGCTAACATCACCCAAACCCTGGAGGACGTGAAACTGCGATAGACTTACTCGGCGACGGCTACCTGCCGGGCCAACGATCATTCCTTTCGGGAGCACTGGTGAGCATGACTCACCGGCGTGCCTCCGGTCGACGCGATATCTTCGTTCCATGACTCACACCTCTGCCCGCGGTTATCGACCGCAGGGGGACAGTCCGTGACCCGCTTGCTCTTGTTGGCTCCTGTGGCATTACTGACGCTCACAAACGCCGCCTTGGGGCAGGAGCGAGTCACCATCGCCGGGGCGGTGGTGGACTCTCTCGGGCGTCCGGTTCCCGACGTGTCCGTGATGGTTGATGGGACCGACGTGAGAATGGTCACCGGGACCGATGGTGGATTTCGCCTCGTGGTGGCACAGCCGGACAACGTGACGCTCGTCGTATCTCGGACGGGATGGGTCACCCGTCGCCTAGGTGTGAAGTTCGCAGGCGGTGAACAAGGGACCCGTGACGTGGGCTCCATTGCGTTCTATCCGGTTCCCGGACGCTTCGCGGTCATCCGCGGGCGGCTGTGGGAGGAGGGCAGCGGCGAGCCCTTGGCGGCCGTCATCGTCAGCCTCAACGGTCAGGCGCTGGCTATGAGCGACGAGGCGGGCGAATTCAGCCTGACAGCCCGAGTGCAATCGGGCAGGAACGCTTTGGAGTTTCGGCGGATCGGTTACGAGGACACCCGCTACCTGTTCGAGCTCCGGCCCGGTGAGACCGAGGTCGATGTAGAGCAGAGCCTGGCGGCTGCTGCCGTGAGGCTATCGGACCTCGAGGTCCGGGAAGAAGCAATGGCGCGGCACCTCGCCACGTTCATCCGGCATCGTGACCAGGGCCTCGGCTATTTCTGGGATGCCGAGGAGATCGAAGAGCTGGAGCCTGTCGTCGTTTCCGACGTCGTGCGACGCGTACCGGGTGCCAGGGTCATTACCGGCGAGACACCGGTGGCCTGGACCGACGCGGACTTCCTAGCGGGCCGACCACCCACTGGCGTTGAGACAACGATCAACTTCCACCGGCTGGGAAACCCTGAGCGCCACGTCTCCCGCTGTACTTCGTCGATGGGATCGCGGTCGCTTCTACGGACATCGACAGAATCGCGAGGCCCGATCGTATTGCCGGGCTCGAGGTGTATTCGTCCCCAACGCAGATTCCTGTTGAATACAATCGGCGAGGATCGGCCTGCGGTGTCATCGCGATGTGGACGAAAGACGGGGGCTTTGTGGACGAGCGCTCCCCGCTGCGGGTCGGGTTTCAGCTTGGAGGCGATTTGCGGAGCGGCGTATTCAGGCGCGGTCGTCTGGGGGTGACGTTGGGCATGCGATTCGTGGGGGGCTTGGAATTCGTTCCGGGAGTCAATGTGTTGGCGGATCTCCCCGGGAACTCGCCCGAAACCGGATGGCAGCTGCTGTTCACAGTACGAGGCCGTCCGCTGGGCGAGGACTCTCCCTGGTATCTCGGCGGTGGAGCAACACTGTTCAAAATCAAGCGACCGGACCGCCCTCAACCGCCGGCAACATTTGCTCCGGTCTTCCTCACGGGGCTGTCGACTGAGTTCCACATTCTGATTCCTTTCGTCGAGCTCCACGTGGTCGATTTTGTGAGTGAAGACGTGACACCAATGATGTTTACCGGATTCGCGATAGAGATCGGGCGCAACTAGCTGAGGGGGAAGACGCTCTGCGTCGAGGGGCGTGCCTACATACTCCTCCCCATTCACGCTGTTCTCCTTATCTTAAGCACAACATGGTCGGCTTCTCCGGCCGCCTCGTGATCGTTGGACAACCTGTAACCAAGAGCAATCATCACGTGACCGCCTCCGCTGAGCGCTGTGAGTTGGCACCGGGCTATACGATTTCTCGTGTTCTGACCGGACTGTGGCAGATCGCGGATATGGAACGAGATGGCGGGACCCTGGATCCCGCACTGGCAGCCGCGACGCTGCAGCCGTATGTGGATGCGGGTTTCACCACTTTCGACATGGCTGATCATTACGGGTCGGCGGAGGAGATCGTTGGCTGCTATCGGCAGCAACGCGATCCCGGCTCTGTGCAGCTCTTTACGAAGTGGGTGCCGAAACCCGGACCTGCGAGCCGGGAGGATGTGCGAGCTGCCGTGCAGCGATCCCTCGACCGGATGCAGACCGACCGCATCGACCTGCTGCAGTTCCACGCCTGGGTGTATGCCGATCCGGCCTGGCTCGATTGTCTCGCCTGGCTGCAGGAACTCAAAGAGGAAGGGCTGATCCGTTATCTGGGCATGACCAACGTCGATACGGCGCACCTCCGGATCATCCGGCAGAGTGGCATGGACGTCGTGTCCAACCAGGTGTGCTTTTCACTCATCGACCAACGGGCCGCCCACGGTATGACCGAACTTTGCCTACAGCATGGGGTGAAGCTGCTTGTGTTTGGCACGGTGGCCGGCGGTTTCCTCACGGAGCGTTGGCTCGGCAAGCCTGCGCCCGACGTCAACGCGCTCGAGAATTGGTCACTGATGAAGTATCGGCGTTTCATAGATGCGGCTGGTGGTTGGGACCTCTTCCAGGATCTCTTGCGCACTGTGGATCGGGTGGCCCAAAAACATGGGGTTTCGGTGGCGAACGTCGCGTGCCGCTACATCCTCGAAGAACCTGCGGTCGGCGGGATCATCGTCGGCGCGCGCCTTGGGGAGCGCGAGCACATCGAGGACAACCTCCGCCTCTTCCAGTTTACCCTCGACGAGGCAAGCCGGGCTGAAATCGCCGAAGCTCTGGCGCGCTTCCAGCCCATACCGGGAGATTGCGGGGACGAGTATCGCAAACCGCCGTTCTTGACAGCGGCCGGTGACTTGAGTCATCACGTGGATTCGTTTCCGCCTCCGTACCGCACCATTGAGGGCCCGGACGGTCGCAGTCGGGTGTTGAGCGGCACGCCGTGGGAGGAGATGGCCGGTTTCAGCCGGGGAATGCGCATCGGTGATCGAATCCTGGTGTCGGGAACGACGGCCACCCACCGGGACCGGCCTATCGGCGGGACGGATCCGGCCGCGCAGGCTCATTTTGTGATCGACAAGATCGAGGGCGCCCTGCAATCCCTCGGCGCACAGTTGAAAGATGTCGTCCGGACCCGCGTGTACATCCAGAACTCCGGCGACTGGGAGCCCGTGGCTCGCGTCCACGGCGAGCGGTTTCGGGACATTCTGCCGGCCAATACGCTGGTGCAGGCAAAGATCATCGGAGACGAATACTTGGTAGAGATGGAAGCAGAAGCGGTGGTGCGCTGAACAGTAGATGAGAACGGTCGAGCGCAAGCTCGCTGGCTCGAGGCGTGACCGCGGAAGTCAACATCCTACGTGAGATACCCAATGCCATCCGCGGCCCCCCATCAACTCCCGACCTACTGCAAAAGAATTACCTGCAAGATTGTCATCGAAGCTGAGTGGCTCGCACATGTCAGGAGGCCGATGGCGATCAATGGTCAAGCTCGGGATACACGAACGATTGATTCGGAGTCGTAGCGTGCAATGCAAGGGAGCTATACGTCGCCATGAGCAACGAGGGCTTGACATCCAGCGGCAAACTAAGATTCTCCTGTCCGTGATCTTTAGCTTGCTCGATCTGAGCTGCACTTGAATCCATATCCCAGGAGGGGGTCTCGCCGACACATCTGACTGCTGGACACCAGCCACTCGTTCGGCCTGCCACACTCCTGACAGTCAACGGGAGATTCCCAGCCCATGAGGCTTCCTATTCGTGTCATGCTCGTTGTCATGACGGTCGTTCCCGCCATGGTCTTGCCTTCGGCCTGCGCCCCTGGTAGCGGCGACAACCCGATCCTCGCCGAGTGGGATACGCCGTTCGGCGTACCGCCCTTCGACGAGATTCGCGAGAGGCACTATCTGCCGGCGTTTCGCGCGGCAATGCAGGAACAAAAGACAGAAATCCAAGCGATCGTAGACAACGCCGCGCCGGCCACTTTCCAGAACACCATCGAGGCGCTGGAGCGCAGCGGAAAGCAGCTAACCAGAGTCTCGAACTCTTTCTATCCGGTACGTAGCGCTCACTCCAACGAGGAGATCCGCGAGATCGCAGCGGAGATCGCGCCGGAGCGCGCCGCCCACCGCGACGACATCCGGCTCAATGCCGATCTCTACGCCCGCATCAAAGCTGTCTACGATGTGCGCGACGAGCTCGAGCTCACTCCAGAGCAGCACAAGCTCCTCGAGGAAACCAACAAAACCTTCGTGCGCAGCGGCGCCAACTTATCCGACGACGCGCAAGCGCGCCTGCGCGAGATCAACGGCGAGCTTGCCGAGCTGTCGCAACAGTTCAGCCGCAACCTGCTGGCTGAGACCAACGACTTTGAGCTACAGGTTATTGACGAGGCCGACCTGGGCGAACTGCCTGCCAGCCTCAAGGCTGCTGCGGCCCAGCTCGCACGAGACCGCGACAAAGAAGGCTGGGTGTTCACACTGCAGCGCCCCAGCATCAACCCCTTCTTACAGTACTCACCCAACCGCGAGCTGCGCCGCCAGATGTTCGACGGCTACATGATGCGTGGCGACCGCGACAACGAGAATGACAACAAAGCCATCGCGGCCCGCACTGCGGCTCTGCGCGCAGAGCGCGCTGAGCTCATGGGTTATGACACCCACGCTCACTACGTGCTATCCGACAATATGGCGGAGACGCCGGATCGCGTTTACGAACTGCTTGACCAGATCTGGGCACCGGCGTTGCGCATGGGCAAGCGGGAGCGCGACGCCCTCGCAGCCATGATGCACGAGGACGACGCCGGTGGTGAGCTAATGGGCTGGGACTGGCGCTACTATGCCGAGAAATTGCGTAAGGCCCGCTACGAGCTAGATGAGCAATTACTGCGGCCCTATTTCGAGGTGAACGCCGTCAGAGACGGTGCCTTCATGGTGGCGAATCACCTGTACGGTCTGACTTTCAGCCAACTACAGGACATGCCCGTTTGGCATCCAGACCAGCAGGTGTTCGAGGTCAAAGAGGGAGACGGCACCCACTTGGGTATCATGTACATGGATTTCTTTGCCCGCGAGAGCAAGAGCGGTGGTGCCTGGATGAACAGCCTGCGGGCACAGTCGCGGCTCGACGGCGAGGTTCACGCAATTGTCACCACGAACTTCAATTTCCCGCCGCCGACAGATGAGTCGCCGTCGCTGCTTTCCTTCGACGAGGCCCACACCGTGTTTCACGAGTTCGGCCACGCACTGCACGGAATGCTGTCTGACGTAACCTATGAATCGCTATCCGGCACGAGCGTCCCGCGCGACTTTGTGGAATTCGGCTCGCAGATCATGGAGAACTGGATGGCCGACCCCGCAGTGCTGCGTATGTATGCCAAGCACTACGAAACTGGTGAGGTCATTCCCGACGAGCTCATAGAGAAGCTCGAGGAGTCGGGCACGTTCGGCCAGGGTTTCGCCACCGTGGAGTACCTGGCGGCATCGTACCTCGACCTGGCCTATCACATGTTCACAGAGCCCATCGAGGTGGACCCGCGTGGGTGTGAGAGCGCGGAGATGGACCGCATCGGGCTCATCGAGGAGATCATCCCGCGTTATCGCACGGGGTACTTCTCACACATCTTCGCTGGGGGATACTCGGCGGGCTACTACAGCTACATCTGGGCGGAGGTGCTCGATAAAGACGCCTTCCAGGCGTTCAAAGAAACGAGCCTGTTCGATAGGGAAACCGCCGCAAGGCTGCGAAGGCTGTTATCCCAGGGGGGCAGCCGCCCGGGTATGGAGCTCTACGAGGAGTTCCGCGGTCGTCTGCCGGAGATCACCCCGCTGCTCGACGCGAGGGGGCTCACAGGGACCCGCTGAGCCCAGATGCTGGGGCTACCCTGCTAGTAGAGCAGGGCGCATCAGCAAACGAGGGTGCTCACTGACTTCTGTTTGTGGCCGCGGACCTCCGACTTCGTCAGAGTCCGCGGCCATAGTAGCATCCAACCTATTGCAGAACAATCACTTACGGTGGCCTTGCCGGGAGCTGACTGGTTGGTGACGGCATCTGAGCTTGCAATCCCAGGCGAGTCTTCAAGCGGGCAGCTGGCAGCCGGCCGCTGGCAGCCGACGGGCAGGGAAGGGCCTACGGCCCTCAATGATCTCTTATGAACGTGCCATCGCGCAGCTCGGCGTACGCCTGCTGCAGTTCCTCCGTCGTATTCATGACAATGGGGCCACGCCATGCCACGGGCTCCTCGAGCGGCTTTCCCGACACCAAGAGGAATCGCACACCTGCAGGCCCGGCCTGTACGGTCACCTCGTCGCCGCTGTCGAACAGCACGAGCGACCGGTTCCCGGCTTGATCAGAGATCTCCTGATTAGCTGATCCAACTCGATCCGTCCGGACCGCCACTGGATCCGACGCGTCACGGAACGTGCCCGCTCCCTCGAAAACGTAGGCGAACGCGTGCCGTGAGACCTCCACGGGTAGCGTCTTGCGCTGGCCGGGGGGAATCCACACATCCAGATACCGGGGATCCGCGGCGATCCCATCCACTGGGCCCATCTTTCCCCAGAAGTCGCCGCAGATGACCCGCACACGTGTTCCGTCGTCGTCCGTGACTTCGGGGATGTCGTTAGAGGAGACGTCCTGGTAGCGCGGCGCTGTCATCTTGAGCGAGGACGGCAGGTTTGCCCACAACTGGAAACCGTGCATGCGCCCCTGGTCGTCGCCTTGGGGCATCTCTTGATGGAGTATGCCGCTGCCAGCGGTCATCCACTGCACATCCCCCCCTCCCAACGTGCCGCTGTTGCCCAAGCTGTCACCGTGGGCGACCTCTCCGGCGAGGACGTAGGTGATGGTCTCGATTCCGCGGTGGGGATGCCACGGGAACCCGGCCATGTAGTCGTTGGGGTTCTCGTTGCGGAAGTCGTCGAGCAGCAGGAACGGGTCGAAGTCGCCGGTATCTCCGAACCCAAACGCACGACGTAGTCGCACGCCCGCGCCTTCGAGCGTTGGCTGTGCTTCAATGATTCGCTTGATCGGTCGAATCGACATTCCTGCTCCTCGCGGTCAGTGAGCGTGCTGCCGAACCACTACAATACGGTCCTCCTCGAACTGTCGTCCAGGAGATCCTTGATGAGCTTCTTATGTACGGGGGCTTTCCGAAGGTAACGCACCACTGCTCGGCGTTGTTCCTCGGCGGCCGCTCACGTCAGCGCTGGACGCTCCACACCCGGGCGAGAGGCCCCGAGACCGGCCATCACGGGCTGGGGTGCGCTGGCTGTTGCGCAGGCACCACATCCAGGGCGTCGTTGGTCTCATTCATGTTCGCGATCCGTCCTTGACGTCCCAGCGGCCGAACGTCTCAAAGACGCCCAACGCCAAGGTGCCCCACTCCCATTTCACTCGCCCCCGAAAGCTGTGCCGCGTGTCTGGCCTTCGTTTCACTGGGAATGGAACTGTTGCCGTAGCACAACACCTGGCAGTCGACGTGACGACTTGAGGAACGACGAACTTGACCTCGGGCATTGACGCAGACGTATCCTGGCGGGATTGACGCTCTCTGGCGGCGCCGTCTCCTTGGATGCATCGTTCATGAGCCGGCGTTGCGGTTTACGCAGTCACCCTTCGGGACTGATGGCTCACCGCCCAAATCGAGACTCCCGTGGCCCGCTACCTGCAAGATTCGGGAGTCGAATCCGGTATTCGGGAAGCACCTTTGGGGGGTTTCCCCGGCAGATCGGCCGTCAACCAAGGGAATCCAGATAATGAAACGCGTCGCACCGTTCCTCCTCGCAATAGCGCTCATCGTTGGCTGTCAGAGTTCCAGTCTGTTGGAACCTGAGGCAGATGTTGTCGACCTCCCCGAACATGCGATAGCCGATGGCGAGCACGTTGGCGGGAACTCGCATTTCTTCTGGCTGCCGCCGCTCGTGCATCAGCCAGACTTTGACGGTGAGTTCGACCCCGACCTCTCTGTAACGGTAGAGATTTGTGAGTTCGCCGACGGCGCCTGTGGTTCGATCATCGAGACGTTCACCGATGTTCCGGTAGTGGATGACCACTACCAAGTCAACTGGCACACCAAGAGATCTGACCTGGTGCAGAACGAAGTGTACCGCGCCACAGTACGGGTGGGGACGACGGAGTTGGGGTTTGCGGATTTCGTGGCGCTCAAGAAGGTCTCGGGGAAGAAGAAAGGCACGGATCCTTTCCCGCTCAAGATCGGGCGCACCTTCCCCATCAAGTTCCGCATTGAGTTGGGGATCGTGGGACAGGTAGTCATCACTCCGAGCGAAGCCACTATCAGGGACAATGAAACGCAGGATTTCACCGCGACCGTGACAGACTTGCACGGGGATCCAATCGCGGGCCTGACGGTTCTGTGGAGCGTTGGTGATCCGACCGTTGCGACGCTCGATCCAACTGAAGGGACTACCGACGACGCCGGCGAGACGATGACGACGGCGACGCCGCCTACCGAGTCACCCACCCTCAACAGTCCCACGACGGTCTTCGCTGAAACGGAGGGGGTGAAGGTGATGGCGCTGCTAACGGTGGAGCCGTCGACGTTTGCGCCCACCGCCAACGATGACAGCTATGGGCCCTTCGGGACCTTCCCCTTAGACGTCGACGACGACGCCGGCTTGCTCGCCAACGACGTCGGTGACCCCGCTCCCGGGGTCACGCATTTCGGGGGCGGATCGCTGGGAGGTGCGGTTGGAGATAACGCGGCCGGTGACGCGGTCGCCTTCGGGACAGGAGGCTCCTTAACGGTCAACGCGAACGGGAGCTTCACGTTCACGCCCAGCTCGGGCTTCACGGGGGACTTCACGTTCGACTACGAAATAGACAACGGCATTCCTCCGACCTCTGTTGGGACGGTGACGATCCAAGTCGAGGCGATGCCGATGGTGCAGAGCACTGCGCCGGCAGACGCAGCAACCGACCAGCCGGTGGACACGGACATCACGGTAACGTTCAGCGAGCCGGTGACCGTGGGGGGCAGCTGGTTTCAGACCGTTTGCACGGCGAGCGGCACGCGCAACGTCGGAGACGCCGCCGTCGCGGGCGGGCCCACCACGTTCACTATCGACCCGAACGTGGACTTCACCGAAGGTGAGAGTTGCACGACCACAATTGATAAGGACGAGATAACGGACCAGGACGGCGCGCCGGACAACATGGCTGCCGACTTCGTGTTCACTTTCACGACGGACGTCGCTCCGTCGGTGGTCTCGAGCGATCCGGCGAACGGGGACATCGACGTGCTCTCGACCGAGAGCATCGCGATAAACTTCAGCGAGATCGTGAACGCCACCACCAACTCGTTCACTATCGAGTGTCCGGCCCCTGGCAATCTCCAGCCGTTCTCGCTGAGCGGCTCACCGGCGAGTTCATTCACGCTCACCCCCTCATCGAACCTGCCGGCCGGAACCACCTGCACAGTCACGGTGATTGCTACGGAGATCACGGACGCTGATGCCGGCGATCCGCCGGACAACCTGGCGACCGACTTCACGTTCTCGTTCACACTGCCGGTGGTGGCCCACGACGACATCTACCCTGAGACGGTCACCGGCAACGTGTCGGTCAACTCGGCTAATGTGGGCGGCGGCGCGTTCAGCGTGACGGGCAACGACGAGGCCAGCAACCCTATCACCATCACGGCCTTCGATGCGACCAGCGCTAATGGTGGCACGGTGTCCATGACACAATCCGCCGCCGGGGTACGAGGGCCCGGACACGTTCAGCTACACGATCAGCGACGGCTCTACCAGCGACGCTGCCACCGTGAGTTTGACGGTTGCCGGCATGATCTGGTTCATCGACAATACTGCCGGGCCCGGCGACGGGAGGCTGTCGTCCCCGTTCAACAGCCTGGCGGCCTTCGAGGCGGCCAATGGTGGAGGAGGGGCGAGCGACCCCGAGGCGGGCGAGCACGTCTTCCTGTACGAGAGCAGCACTGCCTACAGCGGACCGGTGACGCTATTGAACAGCCAGCGGTTCATCGGCCAGGACGCCACGTCGAGTCTTCTGGCGCTCAGCGGAATAACGCCCGCCCCCAGCAGTCCCGCTTTGCCGGCCATGAATAGCGGCAATGCAACCATCGCGGAGATCACGAGCAGCTCGCTTGGAATCGTCTTGGGCCAGAACAACCAGATTCACGGTCTCACAGTCGGAAATACGACCGGCATCGGCATCATCGGCGGCAACTTTGGAGCGCTGACGGTGCGTGACGTCGACATCAACGGGTCTGGAGAGGCAATCGCGCTTTTCACTGGGGACATCAACGCAGTCTTCGGCGAGCTTTCCTCTTCGAGCGGCGCGCAGGGGATCCGCTTGGATGGGGTGAGCAGCGGCACCCTGAGCCATACGGCAACGAGTTCGCTCAGCAATCACACGGGCGAAGCTGTGCGGATTACTGGGAGTTCTGTCGGGTTTACGTACGGCGGTGACATCAGCAACTCTGGGAAAGGTATCGTCCTGAGCAGCAACAGCGGCTCGACCATCGATTTCACTGGAACGTTGACGCTCACCACGGCCAACAACGGCGCATTCAATGCCGCCGGTGGAGGGACAGTCACGTCCACCGGGACGGGTAGCACCATTGTGACAACCACGGCAACGGCACTTGCCATTTCCTCAACTACCATTGGCAGCAGTGGCCTTACCTTCGAGAGCATTTCTGCTACTGGTGCGCCGAACGGCATCCGGCTAAACACCACCGGGACGCTGGGCGGCCTGACGGTGACGGGTACAGGTGTGGGGTGCAGTACCGCGGCCGCTTCCTGTACGGGCGGAGCGATTCAGAGTACCTCCGGCGACGCCATTTCGCTCGCCAACACCACCGGGCTCAATCTCACTTCAATGCTCATTGACCGCGCTGGGGGGGATGCCATCGAAAGCAGCGGCGGCGGGGGGTTCACTTTCTCCGACGTGACAATTGCGAACCCCACGGGCAACGGCTGGACGGCCAGCAATCTCACGGGCAGCAATGTGGTCGACAATGCAAGCCTGATTACCGGCGTCAACAGCAGCAACACGTCCGGCATCCGGGTGCAGAATAACAACACGAACCTCACGCTGCTGTCGTTGAGCAACAGCCACTTCACCAACTCTAGCTCCGGCCAGTCTCACGTTCTCTTCGAGTCCTCCGGTACGTCTGATATGCGCCTCGACGTGCTGAGTAACACGTTCGACGACCTCTTCGCGCAAGCGGTCACGGCGGCGGCCGGCCAGAGCGGGCCGTCTACTGGTACGATGACAACGATAATCGGGGGCCCGGCCCCGAGCGACGGCAATACGTTTCAGAATGCCGCGCCGCTGGGTGAAAACAACGTGGCGTGTGTCTTAGCGAACGGCGCAACCCACAACTGCATCATCCAGAACAACGTGTTCGACGACGTCACGAAGGATGGCAGCGTTGCCAACACCAGCGTGGTCCGGACGCAGAACAACGGCGGCACGTGGGTGGGTGAGGTGCGTGACAACATTATCAGGAACATCAACGTCGCTCTCGGCGGCCGTCATGGTATTGGCCACGTGAACGAGCCCCCAAGCGGGACTGCAACGACGAGCCTCATCATCGACGGCAACACCATCGACGACCTACCGGAGCGCGAGGCGATCTTCATCGACTTCCGGCAGTTCGCTGATGATGGCAACATCACTATCGCCAACAACAGCATCGGACAGAATTCGGGCGGTGCCATCGGTGGCGGTCAGGAGGGAATTGAGTTCCGGGTGAGGGGCGAATCAAAGACGGTCAACGTCTTGATTGACAACAACACAGTCACGGCGAACATGACAACTGCGAGTACCAGCAGAGGAGTGGTGTCCGTTGACGCTGAAGACAACGCGACGATCAACCTGAATCTGACGAACAACACGATCACCGATTTGGGAATCAACCGGGAGATCGAGGTCGATGCGGAGGATCATCCTACTTCCAAGCTCTGTGCCAACATAACGGACAACGCGCTTGACGGTGGCGCGGGTGTGATGGAGTTGGACGATGACGGTGCGGCGAACCTCAAACTCGTGCAAGTCAGTGCTGCGGCCATGTCGGCAGCCAACGGGGGTGCCACCGTAACGGTGACGGGGTCGCCGAACTTCGGCGCCGTCGCCAGCTGTACGATGCCGACGCACCCATAGGTTTATTGGGGATTAGTTCTGGCAGGTCACGGCCGAGACACAGGTTCGGCCGTGGTCTTGATCGCCACCGCGTGAGCTAGAGCTAGCTGCGGCTAGGGTACACTCCGAGCAGGGCGATGATGAAGTTGAGCGTCAGGAACGGCTGTCGGTTGGTGTGCGCCTGCCCACTGCCTGCATTGGACAGTGATCCGTTGGCCATGGCTCCGAGCGTGCCCGCAGCTGGAGTCACGTACGCTGCTGACAAGCCGCCGTAATAGTTCCCGCCGGGCAAAGTGGAGTCATCATCCTCTTGGGAGCCGACCAGCGCGTGATCATGTGACGGTATCTGCGCTAGAGACAACGTTTCGGTTTCGGTACCACCCGTTTCGCCTATCCGTCGAGTAGTCAAGCCCGGCCCACTTCCCCAATGCATAGCGGCACGACCTTGCAGGTTGGGAAGGCCTAAGGTGGTTCTGCCGTCACCCCCGTAGATGGTGCCGACCAGGGAGAAGAGTGCCGTATTCTGGGCGATCGGAAGCAGTTGCCCGTTGCAAAAGGCCCAGTTGCGGGGTGCGAAATTGCCGGCGAAGATCCGGATTTCTGCGATGAACGGTTCAGACATGCCAGATCTCCTTCTCAGGTCCTCGACGGGTAGACCCCGAACAGCGCAACGATATAAGTGATGCACTGAAACGGCGCCATGTTGCTGTGGTGCTGGCTGCCCCCCGTGTTGGAGATGGCAACGGCATTGAAGTTGGCTGCGTCGAGGTCAGATGTATACATGTCTCCCTGCGCGATGGCCGGTGCGTTTCCCACGGGCTCTCGCGAGGTCGCGGTAGAATTCGTTGCCTTCCAGGAATGGGTGTGCGGCGGTAACTGGGGGGTGGTGACTGTAACGGTCTCGGCTCCTCCCTTGGCGCCTAGGTTTCGTGGGGTCAGCCCGGGGCCCGAGCCGGCGTGTATGGGAATGCGACCCCGCAGGTCCGGCAAACCGAACGTCGTTCTGCCATCGCCTCCGTAGATGGTACCGAACAAGCTGAACAAAGCATCGTTCTGTGAAACCGCCAGGAGCTGGCCGTTACACAAGGCCCAACTGCGGGGAGCGAAATTCCCTGCAAACATTCTGATTTCGCCTACAAAAGCCTCTGACATTCGCTGCACCCTCTGTTCAGTTGCGGGACGGGAACAAGCCCTGAAGTGCTATGGCAAAGTTGACAGCGAGGTACGGCTGCATGTTTTCGTGTCCCTGCCCACTGCCGGCATTGGCAACGGATTGTGACCCCATATTCACTGGAGCGGTCAGTGCCCCGTAGGCGTTCACACCTGCGCGTGCAAGAACGTTGTTCGACACGTTCCCTGTCGTCGCAGGATCGTTCCTGGCATTGAGAACGTGCGTGTGTTGCGGCATCTGCCCGGCCGACAACGTAACTGTCTCCTGGCCGCTCTTCGAACCGAGAGTGTCACCGTTACCCACGTGGATCGGCGAGCGTCCGCGCAAATCCGGTAGCGCGAAACTCGTGCGCCCGTCCCCGCCGTAGGTCGTGCCGAGCAGCGAGTAGAGGCTCTGGTTCTGGTTGATGGGCAGGATCTGTCCATCGCAGAGCGCCCAGTTACGAGGTGGAAAGTTGAATCCCACGATCTTGATCTCAGCCAGGAATGGCTCCGACATCACTCGCTCTCCTCTTGTCGGTTGCGCTCGAGTTCACTCCTCAAGCGCTTACGACGACGGCGGATCGATATACGCAACCTGCACGTACTCCGAATCGATGTCGCCCACCGTCTTGTCAGTCAGGCC
>JBDHDY010000107.1:0-19071 GCA_039591275.1 Gemmatimonadota bacterium
GAAGTCCTCCATGTCCACCGTAAGGCGCCTGTTTGCAACGATCCCTAGCAGGATCGTCACGAGGAGATAGGCGAAGATGAGGCCCGTGGCTACGACCCAAGGTTCCACCTATAGACCTCGACGCTCAGCCCAGATGAGAATGGAGATCAGGGCACAGTAGATGATCAGGAGGTACGAGTAGAGAAATGGAAAGCCCAGTACCCACGGCTCGACGCGGTTGGCTAGGTAATGCACGAACGGAGGCTGGGTCAGCGCAAACACTGTAAGAAACCCCACTACCGCTACCCAGCCTACCGGTGTTCGCGGTCTATAGTGGGATGGGTACTCGGGATAATCGCCGTCGTCCGGAGGTGGCGTAGCGTCTCGATTGACTTCTGGGGACATCTGTGCCTCGCCCTAGCACATTGTTCTTTCGTAGCATCCCCACACCCTCACCACCGAAGCCTAGCACATTGTTCTTTCGTAGCATCCCCACACCCTCACCACCGAAGGCGGGATGACCAGGGAGGCCAACGGCCCAAGAAGATAGGGAGGAAAGCCAGGCTCGGCCAGCAGTGATGGACTACCAGTCGGCAGTGGCCAGGAGGCGGGTTTCGCCGTTCCTGGCCACTCGACAACGAAGGGGTGTGATCCTCCTCCAGAACTCAGGAGGGGGGCGCCAACCTCGGCAGCTTAGTAGTTGACCTGCCGACCACAAACGGTACCGCTCACCGTCGTGGTGCCGCTTCCCGCCGTAGCGAGGTTCAGCGTGAGGTTTATCGCGCAGAAGCCTGAGCCACCCCCGTCGAAATTCCACCGGAAGCCGCCGCTCAGCGTGAGGCTCTGCTGCGTCCCAGGCGATCCGTTGAGGAAAGTGAACGTGCCCGTCAAGGAAAGGGATGGGTCGCCGTTGATCACCAAATCGCCGTTGTTGCTGCTGAATGTGCAGTCAGTCAGTGTCTCCGTGACCTGGAGCCACAGCGCACCACTTCCCTGATCGTCGATACTACCACTCATGGTACCCGTCACGCCGATCCGGCCGAACAAGGGGCAAGATTCGGTGTGGCTGTAATCGAAGCGAATGGGGATCGCACTTGCAGCACCTGCACCCGCAAGCATGAGGCTCACAGCCGGCTCACCGGTTCCTGAGTTCAGGGCGTTGATAGATGCGCTGGTAACTTCGAAAGCGATGTTTTGCGCCTGGGCGTCACTAATGTTGCTGCCTTCCGGCCCTGTCCCGTCATCACCACCGCATCCCATAGCAAGAATGACAGCAGGCACCAGAAGCATCGGCAACCGATTCAATCTCGGGGGCATTGGTGGATCCTCCAAATTCAAAAATGATGCTTGGGGCCAATGGGCATTGATGGCGAAGTGCATTGTTTATTTGTGCGCTGGCGCACAAATCGATCGACGCCCCACGTCATCAATTCATTTTCAACGACGTCAGACAATTAACACAGTTCCGCCGTTTGCCGACGTGAGCTGGCACACAGTCGTGTTGCGTATCTTAGGCGGCTTTGCTGGTCCCTCGCCATCCGCTAGGTTTGCCGATATCTTAACTTGGAGGGGAGTTGCGAATTGACATGCACTCCCTCGCGGGCCAATTAGCTTCGACCATGAGTGCCCCGCTGGAACTGTCTAGAACGAGGGTGTTGACTGATGAGAACCGGTTTGGCTGCCGTCATGTCGTAGCAGGGGGACGTCGAGCGGTACGCAAGCCATGTCCACAGCGACTTCACCTCGTTTGGAGAAGGCGACGTCTACCTCGCATCAGGCAAGGACCACGAAGTGCGCAACATCGCCGATTACCTCGAGCGAGCCACGAACGTACACACCGAAATGCATCAGCCCGAGGTTACAGTTCGAGGGGATGTTGCCTGGATCGTGTATTACTGGACCGACTCAGGTGAGGTGGACGGCACACGTTTTACGAGTCGTGGCAAATCGACCCGCATCTTCGTCAAGGAAGATGGGCGATGGCTCTGTATCCACGGGCACTATACGGAGGTGCCCTAGGAAGGGGCAGGAGACGCAGAAGAGGCAGGAGGGGCAGGAGGGCGTGCTAGGTACCGGGTGGTGTGGAGCCTCAGATGCAACAGGGGGTTCGGACTTGGGTCTTGGGGAGTGGGATTTGGCATAAGGATGTGACTTATGATGGAAGCAACCAAGCTCATCCAAAACATTCGTGACGATTTGAGTGACGTCGACAACAAGATCAGCTCACATCCATATCTCGATGCGCTCATGAAAGGGGACGTTTCAGTTGAGGCCCTCAGGGCGTTCCCGGGCAATCAATACACCATCATCACGAGCGACCTCCGCTCCATTGCTTTCTTGGTGCATCGATTTGGCGACGCACCGAGCCGCGACTTCTTCCTGGAAGTGCTTCGGGGCGAACGACAGGCACTGGACGGTCTTATCGTGCTGGCCAAGAAGCTCGACATGAGCATGGGGGATCTCGCGTATTACGACGTGTGCGCCAAGGGGATAGCCTACACCACATTCATGGCATGGCAGGCTCTCTACGCCACTCCGGCGGAGTTCGCGGCCGGCATTCTGGTCAACTTCCCGGCCTGGGGACACAACTGCGGACGCATGAGCACCGCACTCAGAAAGAGCTACGGCTTCACTGAGAAGGACACGGCTTTTCTAGACGGTTTCGCGAACATGCCACCGCTCGACGCTGCCGCCATGGTGATCGTGCAGGACGGACTGGAACAGGGCGTTGAGCCAGCACAAATCCACCGAGGCGCGCGGCTGTTCCAGGCGTTTGAGATGATGTTTTGGGATGCGATGTTGGAGGAGACGAAAGGGAAGAAGAGATAGGAGAGAACAAGATAATTGGGGGCACAAATCCAAAGCACTTCTTTCACATATGTGCAATCAGGCGCGCTGCACTCCTGTTCCCAAGCCTTCGCTCTGGCCACAGCTCGAATCCACTCATATCATGTGTAGTGACCTCCGATGGGAGAGGGACGGAGTTGTTCGCCAAGTCAGGTGAAAGGCGGCGCAGATGTACGGACTCATTCTGTCACAATTGAAGAAATACGTCGAAGGAAGCTTTGGCGGGCGCACCTGGAGCGATGCGCTCGACAACGCTGGCATAACCACAAAGGCATATGTCAACATCAGAGAATATCCTGATGAAGACGCCGCTGCGGTAGTTGCGGCCACCGCCAAGCAGCTCGGGAAATCCACAACAGAGCTGCTCGAGGAATTCGGTGAGTACGCGGCACCTCGCCTGATGGATCTGTATCAGCCCATGATCGAACCCGAATGGAAGACCCTCGATCTTATCGAACACACCGAGGAGACTATCCATCAGCTGGTTCGGCGCAGGAATCCAGGCGCCAAGCCCCCCGCCCTCAAATGCATCCGTGCAAGCGCTGACGAGGTGGTCATCACGTACAACTCACCTCGAAGAATGTGTGGAGTCGCAAAGGGGTTGGCCAAAGGTGTCGCCAGGATCTACGAGGAACCCGTCCAAGTGACCGAAAAGAGCTGCATGCACAAGGGCGATTCCACTTGCATCATATCAGTCAAACGGCAATAACTCGGCGGGCAAATTTCTTGAGACGCGTTGACGCCGCGGCGCTGCGTTTAGCGTAGCCCGGTGATCTCCCACACGTGCGTCACCCGATTCCGACCGCTGCCCTTAGAGTGGTACAGCGCCCGATCCGCTTCCGCGAGCAGCCTGGATCGCTCGCCCACTTCCATCTCTACGTGAGTCTTGGCAAACTCTACGGTCGTCACTCCAAAGCTCGCCGTGATAGGCCGCCTGGGCCACGTGGCGTTTGCGATCCCCGCGCGGAAACGCTCGGCAAGGCGAATCGAGCCCAGTCGATCCGTTTCGGGTAGGAGGGCCCCAAATTCCTCGCCCCCTATTCGCGCAACGTAGTCACTCCGACGGGCCTTCCTCTGAAGAATAGCTGCCGCATACTTCAGCACCTCGTCACCTGCAAGATGACCAAACTCGTCATTGAACAACTTGAAATGATCTAGGTCGAGAAACACCACCGACAACGGACGGGATGTTCGCAGCGCCAGCTCCATCTGGATCCCCAGCTGATCGAGGAACGCGCGGCGGTTCCATACCGATGTCAGACTGTCGGTGGACGCCATCTCTGCCAGCTTCGCATTCGCCTCCTCGAGAGCTCGCGCCTGCTCGACGATTCGCTCTTCGGCCCGCTTCCGCTCAGTGAGATCGATGATCGCGCTGAGCACGAACTTGCCACTTGCAGTGGTTACCGGACTGAGGCCGATCTCTACGGGAAACTCGGTTCCGTCGCTACGCACAGCCGTCAAGTCCTGGCGCGACCCCATGGGGCAACTGCGCGGCACCTGGGAAAACCGCTCGCGATGGGTGCGATGCGTCTGCCGGAATTGGCGGGGAACGAGCACCTCGATACTCTTGTCGAGCAACTTGTGGCGGTCGTAGCCGAAGACTCGCTCAGCCTGCTGGTTGACGTACACAATCAGTCCACTGTCGTCAACCAGAACCATCGCAGCCGGCGAAGCTTCTAGCGCAAGCTGAAACGATTCCCGGTTCTTCCGTTGTTCCGTGATGTCGCGAGCGACGGCATAGATCAGATCAGCTCGGCAGTCAAGGAAGGCCGTCCAGTGAAGCCACTTGAACGAGCCGTCAGCACAGCGGCACCGGTTCTCGAACACAATCCCGGGTGCGCCCCTGGTGAGCTTCTGGATCTCCGAGACCGTCGCCGGCACGTCATCGGGGTGTGCCAAATCCGCGAGCTGTCTCTCGAGCAACTCTCGCCCCGGCCAGCCCAGGGTTCGCTCGAAGCTGGCATTGACGCGCTTCAACGAACCGTCGGCTCCGGCGACGCACAACATGTCGGGGGAAATGTCGAGGAACTTCTCGAAATCAATCCCGCTCACTCCCGGTCCCACACCCCGATCGTCAACGGCCCGTGCTCGTTGCTCTCTCACGCCAGTGAAATCCTTCCATTGCTGTCCTGACACCCGGTGTCAGCGTGTCACGCGAGATTCTACCGGATACGCTTGCCGCCCGCCAACCGACACCCCGCCCTTGCATCACCACGTGACGGGCGAGGAATGAATGTGGCGTTCGCTGCTGGGCTACAGTGGTGCCCATCACGAAAGACGGTGCACGCGGCCGGCGGCCTTCTCACAGAACCCGCTCCGAGGTTCGGGCGCAGGCCCTGTGACTCGAGCCCCTTCCCAACCTCGGCCCAGGCTGATACGTAGTTCAGCCGAGCACCGGGTTTCACGGCCCTCAGGCCCAGAGCTCGGGAGACCCGTCGCTCCCGAACGGAAAGCTCAAATCGTCCGCGTTGATCGGCCCATCCACGCAAATATACGATCGATTTATTTTTATTTGCGCCTCAATGACTGGGAACAGACCATGCATCTCGTAAGACGTCTTCCTGCAACAGCATCGCCCTTGGCAGCAGTCGGGCTGCTCACCCTGGCCTTGACCGGCCCCGCGCAGGGCCAAGACGACCGCCTCGCACGTGCCACCGCTCACCTCGAGTGGCGAGAGATCGGCCCCGCCATCATGGGTGGACGGATCACTGATCTTGCGCTGGTGGAATCCAATCCGGCCATCTTCTTCGTGGGCACGGCCACGGGAGGCCTTTGGCGAACCTTGAACCACGGGACTACCTGGGAGCCGCTGTTCGACGATCAGCCCACGTCCTCCATCGGCGACGTGACCATCGCTCAATCCAACCCCAACCTCGTCTGGGTAGGGACGGGGGAGCCTCAGAACCGGCAGAGCTCACCGTGGGGGAACGGCGTCTACAAATCCACCGACGCGGGTCGGACCTGGGAGCATATGGGTCTCACAGAAACCATGCACATCTCCCGGATAGCCATCCATCCCATGAATCACGACATCGTATACGTGGCTGCGGTGGGCCACCTCTGGGGACCCAACCCCGAGCGTGGCGTCTACCAGACTGTGGACGGCGGCAAGACATGGAAGCTGTCGTTGTTTGTTGACGAACACACGGGAGCCATCGACCTGGCTATGGACCCGGGCGACCCCGAAACGCTCTTCGCTGCAATGTACCAGCGGCGCCGCACGGGTTTTGGGTTCAACGGCGGGGGTCCAGGTAGCGGCATCTACCGGACGACCGACGGTGGGAACGCCTGGACGGAACTCACGAACGGCCTTCCCGAAGGTGACAAGGGGAGGATCGGCCTCGACATCTACCGGCAGGACGGGAACATGGTGTTCGCCATCGTGGAGGCGGACCTCCGCGGTAGTTTCGCGCCGTTCGGTGCACAGCAAGAGGAGTCAGCCCGCGATCGCGTGAACGGCGTATACCGCTCCACCGACCGCGGTGAGACGTGGGAGCACCTGAGCACCACCAATAACCGTCCCATGTACTACAGCCAGATCCGCGTCGATCCCAACGACCCAGAGCGGATCTACCTGGGGGGCGCCAGGCTCTACGTCTCGAAGGACGGTGGCAAGACATTCACTGACGACGCCGCCAGTGATGTACACTCCGATCACCATGCGCTGTGGATCGATCCCGCCAACTCCAACCACATGATCTTGGGGGGCGACGGTGGAGTGTCTGTCTCCTGGGATCGGTCACACACTTGGCGGCAGCTCCGCAACCTACCACTCGCGCAGTTCTATGAGATCGGTGTGGACATGCGCGATCCCTACTACGTGTGTGGGGGACTCCAGGACAATGGGTCCTGGTGCGGTCCGAGTGCTACGCTTTCTAACCAGGGGGTGCGGAACCGCGATTGGTACAACGTGAACGGCGGGGACGGGTTCTACACGCTGATCGACCCCAACGACCCTACCATCATGTTTGCCGAGTCACAGGGCGGGAATCTCGCACGCGTAGATCTCAACACGATGGAGCGCGTCCGGATGCGTCCCGTGCCGCGACCCGGAAACGACGTGGAGGAGCGCGAATATCGATTCAACTGGGATGCGCCTCTGGTGATGTCGTCCCACAATCCCATGGTGATCTACTTCGGCGCCAACCACGTGCTCAAATCGACGGACCGTGGTATGAGCTGGCGAGAGATGAGCCCCGATCTCACCAAGCAGATCGATCGGTCCGAACTCGAGATCATGGGCGTCAAAGAAGACAAAATGCTGTCCCGCCACGATGGCATTTCATCCTATGGCAACATCACCACGGTCAGCGAATCACCGATAAACGCAGATGTAGTGTACGCAGGCACCGACGATGGCAACGTGCACATCACTCGAGACGGAGGTGAAAACTGGACGGACCTAACACTCAAATTCAAGGACGTTCCAGACCGGACATACGTGAGCCGGGTGGTGTCCTCGCGCTTTGCCGAAGGAAGGGTCTACGTCACGTTCGACGGCCACCGCAACGACGACTACAGACCGTATGTGTACGTCAGCGAGGATTATGGCGAGCGCTGGCGCTCGCTAACTCGCGGGCTAGCTGACGGATGGACGGTGAACGTCATCGCTGAGCACCCACGCACCTCCAACTTACTGTTTTTGGGCAATGAGATCGGCGTGTACTTCTCGATCGATCGAGGGGAGAATTGGGTGCAGCTCAAGAGCAACCTCCCCACCGTGCCGGTGGACGATATCGTGGTGCACCCTCGCGACAACGATTTAGTCGTAGGCACACACGGCCGCAGCATCTGGATCTTGCCCGATGTTGCTCCACTAGAGGAATTGTCAAATGAGGTGATGGCGTCAGCCACCCACCTCTTCCGAGTTCGAAAGGCCACGACGTACAACCAGCACACCCCACAAGGATGGACACCCGGTGTTTACGAGGCTCCCGATCCGCCGCTCGGCGCTTTGATCCGCTACTATCTCAGAGACGATATGGCCGCCCCGGAAGACGTGGTTGCCGAAGGTTCCAACGGGGGCGATCCTGCCCTTCGGCGGCGCGACTCACGAAACGGCAACGCCACGGCAAGGATCACAATCCTCGACCAGACCGGTGCGACGATTCGCGAGTTGGAAGGGCCAGGAATGGCGGGTGTCCAGCACGTAATGTGGGATCTGCGCTTCGAACCGCCGTACGTTGCGGAGGAAGGTGAGCAACGCGCTTTCCGTGGACCTCCGCGTGGCCCGAAGGTCCTCCCAGGTACGTACACCGTTCGCCTCGACGCCGCCGACCAAACGCTCAGGACCGAGCTCGTCGTCCGAGGCGATCCACGAGTCGAGATCTCGCCTGCGGATCTGGAAGCGCGACAGCAGGCACTCATGAGCGCGTATCGACTGGCGAAGCCCAACTATGAGGCAGGCCGGGCCGTGCGCCGACTCAGGCAACAGCTCGGAGAGGTCCAAGCTCTGCTAAAGGAAAGCGGCGATGCGCCGGAGGCGCTCAAGACTGAAGTGGACTCACTGCAATCGCACGTGCAGGATCTAGCTGAACGACTCAACGATGCCGGCTCCAATGCCCGCGCGGGGTTTGCCATTGAGGGTTCCACTTCCCGGCCAACGGACGATCAACTGTGGCAGCTGGACCAGGCATGGGAGCGTATTCCGGCACTCATCGCTGAGTTGAACGTCATCATCAGCGATCAGATGCCAGCGCTCTATCGGCAACTGGATGAGCATGGCATACGCCCGAGCCCAGGCGAGCCAATCGTGGTGCCGAGGCGGTAAGGCGGTAAGGCGGTAAGGCGGTAAGGCGGTAAGGCGGTAAGGCGGTAAGGCGGTCCAGGCATGCGCAGCGGAATGTGACTTCGCAACCCTACCGCCCTTCCGCCCTACCGCCGGGACGGTGTGCAGGGTGGGGTGGTACCGCCTATTTTCTCACAAACTTCTGCACCCGCCAGTTTAAAATCTCTGAGACATAAAATTCTTCGTCAGGACCGACAGCTATCCAGTGCGCGTACATGAACTCACCGGGCGCCTTGCCTGAGCCGCCGAGAGTTCCCAACACCTTTCCGCCGAGATCGAGCTTCAAGACAGGGTGCCCGACGTGAGTCCACTCTTCGATGAAATTGCCGTCGAGGTCAAAGATCTGAACGCGCTCGTTCTCCCGATCACCGACGTAAACCCGGTTGTTCGCTCCGACGACTATCGCGTGTACTAGATTGAACTCCCCTGGCATCGTTCCTGCTTTGCCCCACGCCTTAATGAATCTGCCGTGCTTGTCGAACTTGACGACCCGGGAGTTGCCGTAGCCGTCCGCCACGAAGATCTCCCCCGCGGGGCCGAAGCCCACGTCGGCGGGCCGGTCGAAGAGTCGGTCGGTCTCCCCGGCATTGTCTTCCCTCCCCAACACCAGCAAGACACGCCCATCGGGGCTGAACTTGAGGACCACGTGAGACCCCACATCTGTAGTCCAGATGTTATCCTCGCCATCGATCCGGAGGCCGTGAGGTCGGGTGAACAAACCGTCTCCGATCGTGCGAATGAACTTCCCTTCCCCATCGAATTCGATGAGAGCGTGGGGACCCCGATGGAACACGAAGACGTGGCCGCGTGAGTTCAGGGCGACGCCCGGCACCTCCTGAAAATTCCATCCTGTGGGAAGGCTCAGAAAGTCGGGCACAAGTCGGTAGAGCAGGTCCGGGTAGTCACCCTCCTGCTGAAACCCGTATCCCGCGGACGAGACAATGACCATGAGTAAAACGGGAGTTGCAAAGTAGGAAAGGAAGCGCTGGGTCACGGTTAACCTCCAAGCGCAAGACATAGTTGATGGGTCGGCAGCAGAAGGTGGTGCACCGGCTGGTGGACCGCAACTGCGGTCGGGCGGTCGGGCGGTCGGGCGGTCGGGCGGTCGGGCGGTACCGAATGGTGCTGATCCAGCTAACAGGTATCAAGGGGAGGCGGGGAGGACGGCCCGCCAGTCCGCCAGACCGCCGGGTGGGGCCGGGATGAGTGGGGGTCCGCCTGGAGGGGTGGTTAGCTGGAGGGGGAGCCCGCAAGCTTCCGGAGGTCTTCCCCGCTCGGATTCTGGAACAGCCGAAGCCCGAATTCCGGCACGATGGCCATGATGTGGTCGAAGATGTCAGACTGGATGTCTTCGTACGTCCCCCAAGCCGTCTCATTGGTGAAGCCGTAGATCTGGATCGGAACCCCATTGGGCGTGGGATCTAATTGACGTACCAGTAATGTCATCCCGTGATGAATGTTCGGATGGTTCTTGAGGTAGTTCACAATGTACGCGCGAAACGTACCGATGTTGGTCATGCGCCGTAGGTTGACGTGTTCATCAGTAGCACCGATGCGGGCGTTGTACTCCCGGAGTTCCACCTCTTTGGCGTCAATGTAATCCTTGAGCAACCTGAACCGCTTGAATCGTTCGACTTCCGCCTCCGTCAAGAAACGGACGGTGTTCTTGTCCAAGTAGATCGAACGCTTGATACGCCGACCACCGGACTCCGACATCCCCCGCCAGTTCTTGAAAGAATCGTCGATCAGTTTGTGCGTGGGGATCGAGGTGATGGTCTTGTCCCAGTTTTGCACCTTGATCGTGTACAAAGCGATGTCGATGACGTCACCGTCGGCCCCGTACTTGGGCATTTCGATCCAATCCCCTACCCGCACGAGATCGGTATTCGTGAGCTGAATGCCGGCCACTAGCGACAACAGGGTATCGCGGAACACCAACAACAGGACTGCCGTCATGGCACCAATGCCACTCAGGAAGAGGAACGGCGACTGATCGAGCAGGGCAGCGACCACCACGATACCGCCCAGGACGTAAACCAGGATCTTGGCGACCTGGAGATAGCCCTTGATGGGGCGCGTCTTGGCTATCGGATATTGCTCGTAGATCTCGTTGCCCGCCGAGAGCGTTCCACCCACTGTCAGCATGACGATGAACAACATGAATGCAGCGGCGACATTCTGCGTGAGCGTCTGTATATCCTGGGAGATACCGGGTACGACTACGATGCCGAAATACACCAGTGCAGCCGGTACGACGTGAATCAGGCGCTCGAACACCTTGTGATGATGCAGGGCATCGTCCCACCCAAAGGCCGTCCTTCGGATCAGGCGGTTCACCAGTTTGATGACCCGCCGCCTGACTATGACATTTGCCAAGTACGCGGCCATAACCACTGCCGCCAAGGCCATTGCGGTTTGCACCAAAGGGTGACCCGTGAGCCAGGTGAGAACGGACTGCAACACGCCTTCCGCGGCACCGGTGGGGGCTTGGGTTTCTTGGACCATCTGCATTATCTCCCGAACATCACCTTCCGAAGACATCGCCGTCGCAGCAATCTACACCGTGACCGAACCGCGGGCAGCCCCGGTGGCGGGGTCGCCCCACAGGATATGGCCGTCTATCTTTTGCCAGGTTACAGATGTCTGTCGGTCACTTTCCTCAAGACATCAAACTTGCACCTGAGGCCCTCGCATGAACGTCCTTCGCGCTGCACTGTTGTGGGGATCCGAAAACAAATGGCTCGAGCGCCAATTCCGACAGCGGAGCTTCGCGAGGAAGGCCATCACACGATTCATGCCAGGCGAGGACATTGCATCAGCGTTACTAGAGGCGAAAGCACTTTCGAGTCGCGACATCACCACCATCGTGAGTTGCCTTGGCGAGAATGTGACGTCACTCGACGAAGCCAAGAGCGTGGCCGCCCATTACGAGGACGTCCTGGACCAGATCCACGCACTCGGCATCGCCACCCATATCTCGCTCAAACTCACACACCTGGGGCTCGACCTCGACCGTGAAGCCAGCAGTAGGCATCTCTCAAACCTGGCTACCAAGGCCGCTGAGTATGGGAGTTTCGTGTGGGTCGACATGGAAGCGTCCGATTACGTGGACGAGACCCTGGCGATATTTCGATCCGCCGCGGCCCGGTACGAGAATCTCGGGATCTGCCTGCAGTCGTATCTCCGCCGCACCGTCCACGACCTCCCCAAGCTGTTGGAAGCGAACGCTCCAATTCGACTGGTCAAGGGAGCGTACAAAGAACCGCCGTCAGTGGCTTTTCCACGCAAGGTCGACGTGGACGAGAGCTTCTACACACTCGCAAAAACCCTGCTCGAGCACTCCAAGGATCACACCGGACAGCCACACGGCATCGCGACACACGACATCGACCTCATCACCCGAATTCAGACAGCGGCTCAGGAGATGGGGCTGCGTCCTGACCGATTCGAGGTTCAGATGCTCTACGGCATCAGGCGCGGCGATCAAGCACGCCTGGCTGAATCAGGCGTGCCGGTGCGCGTCCTGATTAGTTACGGGGAAGCGTGGTTTCCGTGGTATATGCGCCGCCTCGCCGAGCGGCCCGCGAACATCGGGTTCGTGCTGCGAAGCATGGTGACAAAGTGAGAAGGGAGAAGGGCGAAGGGAGAAGAAGGCGGCAGAGGCAGGAGGGGCAGCGGGAACGGTGAGCGCACTCTTCTGCCCCTTCTGCTCCCGCTGCCCCTTCTCCCTCTGTCTCAATACTGGGACAATAATCTCGACCTCAACACTCACCTAAACGCCCTAAGCTATTTACTATCAGCGGATTACCGAACCGTTGCAGTCTGGCACCTGTCTTGCCATGTGAGTGATCGGAATCACTCTCCTGCCACAATATGGGAGGGCTTCCAAGGAGCAGGGACGCAGTTGTTGCCGATAAAGAAAGCGGTTGGGTCATGAAAGCACAGATAACCGGGCTGAAGCCCACGGTCTACATCGATGCCGTACCGGCTCTCGTCACGCGCCGGGAGATCGTGCGCCGCGGTCACCACATTTCGCCGAGGCAGAGGCGCATTGGGGCAGCCATCCTCGTTGTCATCATGGTCGGCTTGGCCTCGCTGCTCTCGGCGTGCGGCAAGAAGGTCATGGTGCCGCCGCGAGTGGACCTGGCGGAGCATCCGACCGTAGGTGTGATCGCGTTCAGCATAGAGGATGGGGACACCGTGTTGGCCCAAATGGCCACGGAGCGGTTCACACAACATCTCCTCGACAGCTACAGAGGACTCGAGGTCTTCGAGCTTGGAGACACGGACGAGCTCCTCGGGGAAGCCGGCAGGCGGCGACTCGATGACCACGCCGCCCGAGACATCGGGGACGAGTACGGTGTGGATGCGATCTTCGTCGGGAGACTCCAGGTCTCCGACATCAAGCCGGCGGTGAGTTTGCTGGGAATAGCCAACCCGCAAGTGCGAGCGAAGGTGAGTGTCTCACTCAGCGTACGAATGATCGATACGCAAGCGGGCGCTACGACATGGAGAAACTCCATCCGGCAGGAGGCAGACGTGGCAAGTCTCGCCTTGATTCAAGGTCACGTGTCGGGAGGCGCCGGTGACCCAAACGAAGCCTACCGGGATCTCGTAGAAAGCCTTGTGTGGGAAGTCACCAGGGACTTCTATCCGACTTTCGAACGCCGGTAGAGCGAAGCGTAAGCTTTGCCCATACATAAGAGACTCGTGACAACCCCGGGCTGTCGCCCGGGGTTAATTTGTCTGGTCGCCGCTATCGTTGCCTGAAGCCGGGTGCCGCAGACCCACCTTGGAGGTGCTGAGATGTCCTTACGGACTTGGCTAGCTCTCTCGATCTTCGTTGCACTACCCACCACGGCGCAGCAAGGAGAGATCCCTCAACTGTCCAGGCTGGCCTTCATGACGGGTTGCTGGAACGGCAATGCCGGAACGGGAACTACTATCGAGGAGCACTACACCACACCGACCGAGAACGTCATGCTCGGTACGACGCGCTACGTTTCCGGTGGGCGAACGGTCTCCTTCGAGCTAACGACAATCCGGCGGGACAGCACAGGTGTTTATCTAACCCCGTATCCGAACGGTGAGGCGTCGGACGTCTTTCGCCTCACGAGGATCGAGGAGCGGACAGTGGTGTTCGAAAACCCGGAGCACGATTTTCCCCAAAGGATCACCTACCAGCAGACAGCAGAGGATGCCCTTGGTGCTCGGGTGGAGAACCCGGGTGGGAGATTCTTGGAGTGGCAGATGGTAAGGGTGAAATGCAGCAGCAACTAGCGTCCGGAGTCGGAAGGCCCGCTGCGGTTCAAGTTGCTGCTGCTCGGTTCCGCATCCGCCAGACGTACACCAGGTCCTGCGCCCCACTCTGAAGCACTCCACCGGGAGCCCGATCACTGAGGATGTATCGGCCACTGCGATCCCGTGGGAGCAAGAACTGTGATGCCGGTGGTCCAGCAAAGCGGTGCTTCCACCCATCGAGGGGACCACCCCAGAAGCGAACTTTGATGCCCTCCACGAACGCCCCCTTTGTGCTCGAACGGCCGTGGCTTTGCCTGCCCACCGCGGGCCGACGCCACCACCCATCGTCGGTTACGGCGAAATAATTAATCGGGTGGCTCACCCGGGTCCGTGTCGTGCCCCACATTTCAGCCGTGATAGAGAGCGTCGGCGCTGAAGTCGCCACTTTGAGGGGGTGAACAACGTCATAACTCTTTGTCAGACTGTCACCTAGGGTTAGACAATTCCTCAGCTCCCACGCCGCCGGGCTCCTCCTCGGAACTCACCAGAACTTCTCGTGCCAGTCTTCCGTAGTGTAGCCACCGCACCGGCGAACGCCGGAGCACAGCGCCAGAACCATTCCAGGTCACGTCGGTATTACAGGGCATCGCTCTCGAGAGCGCACCGTCTCTCAGTAGCGGCGTCAGGTAGACGCCCTTTGCACCCCCAACCCGAGCAAACGACATGATGATCAGGATGCAGGACATTCACCGGGCGTTCGGCCGCGGTGAAGAGCAGGTCCAGGCATTGCGCGGGGTAGATCTCGAGGTGAGCGAAGGGGAGTTCCTGACCGCCATGGGCCCGTCCGGCTGCGGTAAGTCCACGCTTCTCAGCATCATGGGCATGCTGGACGGCGCCTGGAGCGGCGAGTATTTCTTCCTTGATCAGCCCGTACACAAGTTGAAGCCGAAGCGCCGAATCGAGCTCAACCGTGAGTACATGGGCTTCGTCTTCCAACAATACCACCTGATCGACTCACTAACTGTATACGAGAATCTCGAGGTGCCGCTCTCCTATCGAAAAATCAAGGGATCCGAGCGGGCACGCCTCGTTAACGAAATGCTCGAGAGGTTCGACCTCATCTCGAAAAAGAAGATGTACCCTGGTACGTTGTCCGGAGGAGTGCAGCAGCTCATCGGCATCGCCCGCGCAGTGATCGCACAACCCGAGGTGATACTTGCCGATGAACCGACGGGCAATCTGCACTCTGAGCAGGCCCGGGAGATCATGGAGCTGTTCATTCAACTGAACACCCAAGGAACAACCATTGTCCAAGTCACGCACTCGCCCGCCAACGCCGCTTACGGAAGCAGAACCATTCAACTCTTCGACGGAGAAGTTGTGGATGGAGCGTAGGCAGGCGGACAGGCGGACAGGCGGACAGGCGGACAGGCGGACAGGCGGACAGGCGGACAGGCGGACAGGCGGACAGGCGGACAGGCGGACAGGCGGACCAAGCATGCTATACAGCAAACCTGAAATCAAATGTGGGGTGGCGCGGACTGCCCGCCGGCCCGCCGGGGCGGTGATGGGTTGGGAAGGGGTCCGCCGGGGAGGTGTGGTCGGGCGGAGCGGGCCCGCCCGGGGAGGGGCGGGGCGGTGAGGATACACCATCTCCCCGTCCAACGCACCGCCCGGTTTGCCACCTTGGGCGACATGCACGAGCGAATCAGACAGGTCTGGTTCGTATGCCACGGTTACAGCCAGCTTGTCAAGGAATTCATTCGCTACTTCTCCGTACTGGACGACGGCACGCGTCTCGTGGTGGCGCCCGAAGCTCTTTCCCGCTTCTATCTGGAGAGCACTGATGGCAAGGTCGGTGCATCCTGGATGACCAAGGAGGATCGCCTCGAGGAAGTCAACGACTACGTCCGCTATCTGGACGCCCTTTACGAGCACATCTCTACGCAAGTCGATCTCAATGGGACGACGGTGCACGTCTTCGGATTTTCTCAGGGTGTCGCAACGGCAAGCCGATGGATCTCGCGAGGGACGGTGCGCGCTGACCAGCTCGTGCTCTGGGCGGGAGCGTTACCGCCCGAGCTGGATGACCGGGCTTGGGAGAGGATTAGACAGCTTCGGGTCACCATTGTATACGGTACGCGTGACGAATATGTGACACCGCAGCTCGCGGCCGAACAACGGGCGCGCCTACAATATCATGACGTGCACTTTGAGGAACTCGTCTTCGAGGGCGACCACCGGATGGATCTGAAGACGTTGGAGGCGATTGGGAAAGCTAGTGAGAAGTGAGAAGGGAAAAGAGTGAGAAGTGAGAAGTGAGAAGGCCACCCTCACCTCCCCGATCTGGTCGTGGGGAGGTGGGGCCCTCTCACTTCTCACTTCTCACTTCTCACTCTTTACTTCTTACTTCTCCCTTCTCACTAATTCCCGCCTGCTGCCTGCATGGCAACCGGGGTGGCTCCCGCTAGGAAAACTCCGTTGAAGAACAACTTAAAGGAGCCATGCGGTTGGCCGCGGTTGAGAATCTCCGGGCCCAACAGGAACAGCTTCCCAGACCCGACTGCGGCCTCCGCCACGGTTGTGCCTGCAGCAAGGTAATGTTGCCCCCACGCCCAACCGCTGCGCAGCGGCTCTTTCGAGTCGAACCAGCCGATCCGCTTCACACCCTGGGCCTCAGCACCGGGTCGCAGCTTGAACACCGGGCTGTTATTGAAGAACACATCCACGTGCTCGCCGAGTCCCCAAGCCAAGGGCTGCGTGTTGTCGACGCGAATGCGGTGGACCGATCCCGGCATGTAGTACACATCCCGGGACAATTGCCGACCCTCGTGATCGACGAGATAATTCTCCACCGGCACGCCGGCGTGATACGCCATATTGGTCGAGCTGCCAATGGTGATCATCGTTCCGCCATCCTCGAGGAACCTCTTGAGCTGCGGAACGGTCTCGTCCAGCGTCACATCGCCCAGCCAGCCTCGGTATTCCTCAGGAATGCTCGCAGGATCCGGAGGTCCTCCACGGAACCGCGCAAACTCGTCCTCCTCACCAGTCGGAGGCGCGGGAATCGCTCCCGTCGCAAATACAAGCACGTCGTACTTGCTGTTGAGGTTGCCGGCATCGAGGTCTTGCGGATAGACCAACTCGTAATCGAACTCGAACTGTTCTAGCAGCCAGCGGGTCCAGCCTGACGGCATGGAGCCGCCATACCGGTCCCACAAGCCGATTCGCACCGAGCGCATGCGCATCGCGTCTCCCGGGGGCGGCGTCTGGACGCCCTCGAAGCTCAGTCCGAGTTCCGAGGCCATTCCCTGAAGCATCCGTCGGGTCCCGGACTCTGCGGGGATGTACATGGTTCCCGCCGGCCAGGTCCGGCCATCCACCGTGTACTGCTCCGAGAGCCAGTACACTTCCTGCCGATTGGCAAACAGGCGATTCATTGCGATGAAGGCGTCGTTCATCTCGTGGCTCAACAGGAAGCCAGCAGCACCGCTTGCACTCGCAACAGTGCCGGCAGGCGCCTCGGCGAACCCTTCGATCTCCTCGTCATACGGTGGAATGGGTGGCCCACCCGGGTACTGGAAGTCGTTCGGGTGATCCTGCGGCTCGAACAAGTCGACGACGTGCGGCCTGAAAGCCTGTGCCGTCTTGATGACGTACGATCCGCTCGGGTACCGCTTACCCGCCACCTGGAAGTTACGGGTGGCGCGATGGATCGTGATGCCACTCTTGATGAGGGCGTTCACGAACTTGGTGGCCGTTGGGAAATCGGACTGATCTGAGGGCAGGATGTATCCCCTGGGATCCCGCAGTTCCGGATCCCGCAGCATGCCAAAGTATTCAGTGGGCACACCACTTGAACGCCTGCCTGTTGGTACTACGCCGCCATCTCGACGCACCGCCATCTTCACTTCATTGATGAGCTTCGGGTGAACCGTCCAATTGTCGCGGCTTCCCTTCTCGATGTTTCGCTTCCCCATCAAGTAGGTGTTGGGGACGCGTAGTCGATCACCGCCTTGTTGGCTGTGACGGAGTAATCGATCGATTGCCGGAAGTGCCACTCCTGCGGCTGGATGGGCGACGGGAGATCGTTGCTCGCGAGCTGCCGATCGGGCAAGAAGGGAATCGTCTGCGGCGTCGGGTTTCCGATGATCTCCGTCAGCAAACCGATTTGGTTGTGGAAATACGTCGTCGTGCGCAACCCGCCGTTCCACCAGGTCGAGTAGCTCGCTCCGTGCCGCATGGTCGAGCCCGGCTTGCCTTCCGCGACAAAGCGTTGGTGCATGGCCGCACCCACGGCCTCGATCCCCAGTGGTACCAGCGGATCGAAGTTGTAGTTGAACGGATCTCTGAACGGCGGCGCGAACAGGACCGTCCCGGCCGGACCGGACTGGTGATGGTTGTACACGATTTGCGGGAACCATTCACGGAACATGATGCGCGACAGGTTCTCGGTTTCCGGCTGAGCCACCATATAGAAGTCGCGGTTGTTGTCGTGACCGATGTACTTCTGGTAGAGCCGTGGAATTCCTCGGCTCGAGCGCTTAGTGGGATCCGACTCCCGCATGTACCAGCTCGACACCAACTCCATGCCGTCCGGGTTAGCGTGCACGGCCAGGACGATGACGTCGTCCAGGAACCGCATGGTCTCCTCGTCATTCGCACTCACCAGCTGAAACACCGTCTCCATGAGCTGATGGGCTCCGACGACCTCCGTACCGTGAAGGCCACCATCGATCCACACTACGGCCTTGCCCTCTTTCGCCAGCTCCCGGGCCTGACTATCCGAGAGCCCCTCGGCGAGCGAGAGGCGCGTGATGATCTCCTTGTACCGCACCAGGTTGGCGTGGTTCTCGGGAGACGTGATGATGGCCATGTAGTGCGGGCGGTCTTCCGCGGTTCTGCCGATTTCCTCCAGAACCATCCGCGGAGATTCCCGATCGAGCTTCTGCCAATACGCTTCGAGTTGCGTATATGTGACGAGCTGGTAATCGTCGCCGATGTTGAAGCCAAGTTGCTGCCTCGGCGTCGTGATGCGGCCCTGGGCCAACACCGACGGGGCCGCAAGGGCGAGGGTCAGGGCGACCCCGGCCAGCACGTGTGCTGACCGATAACACAAGTTCTTTATCATTTTGGCATACCTCCGACGCAAATTTGACGGCGCCTCGAATTCTTTGGGAAGCTACCCTGAAACCCCTCGAACGGAAGATCGCCGC
>JBDHDY010000108.1:0-8610 GCA_039591275.1 Gemmatimonadota bacterium
CTGGCATGAAGTGCTGGGCACGGCGCCGTGCGAAGGCCGCTTCAAGGTAGTCGGCAACATTCCCTATTACGTCACCACACCACTGCTCGAAAAAGCGCTGACACCTCCCCTACCCGAGCTGGTGGTGTTTCTCGTCCAGCGGGAGCTGGCGGACCGGCTCAGAGCCGTGCCCGGCTCGAAGGCCTATGGGGCGCTCTCGGTTGGTGTGCAGAGCGTGGCCACGGTTGAACAGCTTTTCACGGTTCCACGAGGGGCGTTCAGGCCTCCGCCAAAGGTCGACTCAGCCGTCGTCCGTGTGACGCCCCTGGCGGACCCGCTCCTATCGGAAGAGGAACGTGCACCATTTCGCCGGTTCTTGGCGAAGGTGTTCGCGCTTCGACGAAAGCGGCTGGGCCGCATTCTCCGTTCGGTCGGGGGATTGGATCGGGAAGGGGCGGATTCACTTGCCCTGGGTTTGCACATAGATCCGGGTGTCCGTCCAGAAGTGCTGGCACCGCATGAGCTTGTCGCACTCTACCGGGCGGCGCGTTGACGGCCTCGAACGACACGGTATAAGTTGTGAAAAATTTCACAATCTATGACTCGCAGGATTGCCGAATCCACCGTGCGGCGGTTGTCACTGTATCTCCGGTTCCTGGAGGATTTCGAAGAACAGGGAATCGAAACCGTCAGTTCCGAGGCGCTCGCCACCCGGGGCGGAACGACGTCCGCTCAGGTGAGAAAAGACCTGTCGTTTTTCGGGTCGTTTGGAAAGCGGGGACTGGGCTACTCGGTCCCCGAACTTGCGGGGCGCCTGAGGGAGATCTTGGGGCTCAGTCGCCCCTACCGGGTGGCCGTTGTCGGTGCCGGTAACATGGGCAGTGCCCTCGTTCAGTATCGTGGCTTTGGCAGGCGGGGCTTTCATGTCGTCGCCGTGTACGACAACGATCCGGACAAACTGGGCCTGCGGTGGAACGGAGTAGAGGTGCGGGATCAGCAGCTGCTGGAAACTGATCTTGCGGCCGGACCCATCGACATCGCCATCGTGGTCACTCCGGTGGAGAGCGCCCAAGACATCGTGGATCGGCTAGTGGCAGCCGGGGTCAGAGCAATCCTTAATTTCGCTCCCATCCAGCTGCGGGTTCCGGATGACGTGGTCATCAAGAATGTGAACATGGCGATTGAGCTCGAGGCGTTGAGCTACGGATTGCGGAACCGCTAGATTGGAGGCCATGTCATCTGTCCACGTGACCTCGGAGATAGGCGCTCTGCGGTCCGTTTTGGTCCATACGCCCGGCGACGAACTCCTCGCCGTCACCCCTGGTACAAGAGAAGATTTCCTCTATTCCGATATCATCAATCTGGAGTTCGCTAGCGCCGAGCACGGGTTAATGGTCTCGGTCCTGCGGCGGTTTGCTGAAGTGCACGAAGTCCGGGACCTTCTGCAAGAGGTGGCGAAGAGCGCCGGAGCTCGGCAACTGTGGATCAGTCGCGCGATGGATATGGTGGCCTCTGATGCGCTCGCCGAGCGTCTCGCCGAAACGCATCCCAGCGAATTGGTGGACCTGCTGATCGAGGGCGCGACCCGTGAGGCCGGCCCGATCGTGGATGCCCTCAATCGGGTGGAGTTCGCGTTGCCACCGCTCCCGAATCTTTTCTTTACGCGCGACGTGGGTATCGTAGTGGGTGAACACGTTCTCATCGGGTCCATGCGACACCAAGCTCGATGGACCGAGGAGCTGCTCATCAAGGCCCTCTTCTTACACCACCCGGATCTCAACAACCGGGGCATCCTCTACGACGGATCGAAGGAGCGATGCCTCGACTGCACGCTCGAGGGTGGTGACGTCCATCCTGTTCGCGACGATCTGCTGATCATGGGGGTAAGTAGCCGCTCGAGCGCGGTGGCGTTGGACAACCTTTGTGAGATTCTCTTCTCGAAGTGCGACGTCACAGACGTCATTGTCGTCGTGATGCCCGCAGAGCCGACGGCGATCCATCTCGACATGATATTCACACAAGTCGATCGAGAGGTTTGTGTTGTCTCGCCGCCGCACTTCATTGGGCCCGGTCGACTGCCCGTGTTGCACCGCCGCAAAGGGCGGGCGGGTGTCACAGAGATGACAGATTTCTTCAAGGCACTCGAGGAAGTGCGCTTTCCTCTGGAGCCCGTGTTGTGCGGTGGCGCTCAGCGATCGGCGCAAGAACGCGAGCAATGGGCTTCGGGATGCAACCTATTGGCGGTACGCCCGGGGATCGCGATCGCCTACCAACGGAACGTGGCGACTCTGGAGGAACTCCGAAAACAAGGTTTCGAAATTGTCGACGCGGAGGCGTTCCTGCGCGGTGACGATCCCGTGGATGAGAAACGGCGGTGCATCATTACAGTACGAGGGAGCGAATTGGTGCGAGGGGGCGGCGGGCCGCGATGCATGACGCTGCCCCTAGAGCGGGCGCCGCTGTGAACATGGGTGGGGTGGAGACTAGACCCACGGGTACGCTCATCGACAAGGCACTCGAATATCTCGAGCGGGGTCCGGCGGAGAGCGAAGGGATCGCCAAGAAAATCTTGGGCCTCAAGCGTGCTCCGGGGCTCGTGGCTGATCGTCTTGCTGCCGCCCTATTGGGTGGGGATCCCCGTGTGCGGCGGATGGCTGATGGCCAATGGGCCCTCGTTAAAGCGGTGGGTACTTCACCGGCGATCGGCGATTGTGCATTTGCCGTGGTAGACGTGGAAACGACGGGATCGAGTCCCGCCCGTGGCGATCGCATCATCGAGATAGCTGTTGTGGTGTTATCCGGGTGGGGAGGGGATGGACGGATCGAAGTTGTGTACGATGAACTCGTGAATCCCGGGCGGCCTGTGCCTGCTCCCGTGGCCGGACTCACGCGGATCACAGGTGATCTCTTGAAGGACCGGCCAGGGTTCTCGGAGCTGGCGGACGAGCTGCTGACCCTGCTGGCAGGGCGAGTGTTCACCGCCCACAACGCGAGGTTCGACTGGGGTTTTCTGGCGCACGAGTTGCGCCGCGCCCGAGACGTCGCCCTGACCGGAACCAGCATCTGCACAGTGCGGCTTGCTCGCCGCCTCATTCCGGGCCTGAAGTCGCGCAGCCTGGACAGCGTGACTCGCTATTTCGGGATCGAGATCGAGCGCCGGCATCGAGCGCGTGACGACGCGCTTGCGACCGCCCAAGTGCTCTCTCGCCTGCTGGACCTCGCCAGCGAACACGGAGCGAAGACCCTAGGCGATCTGGAACGCCTAGGCCGGAGTCGGTCACAGGGCCGGAAGCGCCGGAAAAGGCGAACTGCTTCGCCGACGCCAGTCCAAGAGATATGAAGCTGGTTCACACGTTCAAGGTAGGGCGGCTCACTTGTCACACGCTGGAAAGCGGCCTCCAGCGGTTAGATGGCGGAGCGATGTTCGGGGTCGTACCCAAGGCGCTTTGGGCGCGCAAGCTACCAGCGGACGAGCGAAACCGTATTCCGCTGGCCATGCGGTGCTTGCTCATCGAACACGACGCCGGCCCCGTACTAGTCGATACGGGTGCCGGCAACAAGGAGTCCGACAAGTTCAAGGGGATTTACGGGCTCGACAATGCCGGCGCTGAGGGGCCCACGCAGCTCGAGGATGCTCTACACACCCTGGGCCTGGCGCCTGATGACGTTCGCTTTGTCCTCAACACCCACCTGCATTTCGACCACGCCGGAGGAAATACCTTTGTTCCGGAGGCGGGAATGGACGACGGGGCAGTGCAACTAGCCTTTCCCCAGGCCACCTACGTCGTCCAGCAGGGAGAACTCGCGTTCGCCAACGACACCAACGAAAGGACTGCTCCGAGCTATCTGGCCCGGAACTTTCAACCCGTCCAGAATGCCGAGCGGTGGCGCCTCGCGGACGGAGAGGTGGAGATCCTTCCGGGGATCCGGCTCGTACCGACGCCTGGACATGTGCCGTTCCACCAATCGGTCGTAGTGTCGGACGGGGGCGATGTGGCGTTCTTCATGGGGGATATGGTTCCCACTACCGCCCATCTTCCCCTCAACTGGATCATGGGGTACGACCTCGAGCCTTTGGTGACGATGGAGACGAAGCGTCGCTGGCTGGCCAAGGCGGAAGCCGAGTCGTGGTTGCTCGTGTTCGAGCACGATCCGCAGTACGGGCTGGGTCGAGTGGTGCGGGAGGGTAAATCCTATGGTTTTCAAGCGGTTGGCGGTTGACACCCTTTGGGTGCTGGCGTAGCTTGGGTCCACAATTTGGCAAGCAAGCGCCATGGCGCTTCACCCTCCTGCCACCCCCCGTTTGTGGGTGAGCGTTTAGGGTCTCAGAATCAAAGTCGGGAGTGAGTGACCGGCTGGCAGCGGATTCCGAGGGTGAGGAGTCCGCTTTTTTTCTTCACCCGTACGGGAGGAAGCCTCACTGACACAAGGTGAAAAAACGCAGCAACGGGTCCGCGTGAACGGACAGATCCGGATCAGCCCTGTCAGGGTCATCTCGGATACAGGTGAGCAGTTGGGTGTGTTGCCGGTGGAAGATGCGCTGCGGGAAGCTGGCACCCGCGGGCTGGATCTGGTCGAAGTGGCGCCGATGGCGCGACCGCCCGTAGTGAAGATCATGGATTACGGGAAATACCGTTTCGAGCAGGCCAAGGCAGCACGGGCGGCGCGGAAGAAGCAGCACGTGATTCACCTCAAGGAGGTGAAATACCGACCGGGCATCAGCGATCACGATTTTGAGTTCAAGACGCGCCATGCCCGAAGCTTCCTCCAGGCGGGGAACAAGGTCAAAGTGACCATGATGTTCCGGGGAAGGCAGATTGCACACCCCGACCTTGGGCGGGAAGTGTTGATACGGGTAGCCGAGGAGCTCGAGGAGGTGGGGAAGGTGGAGGCCCAGCCTAAGCTGGAAGGCCGGAACATGACGATGGTGCTGGCGCCGAAGTGAGCGACTGCGATTAGCTGTTAGACAGATTCGATCAGCTGTTCACATCTACTGTTGGATCTTCGCCGGCTAGCCCGGCGCGGGTCAACGAACAGCCAAAATGATACGGCAGGAAGACTGCATCATGCCCAAAATGAAATCCTCGCGCGCAGCCCGGAAACGTTTCAAGCTGACGGGCTCCGGCAAGGTGGCTCGCTGGAAGGCGTACAAGAGCCACATCTTGACGAAGAAACACCCCAAGCGAAAACGCAAACTGCGCCAAGGGACCCTGATATCTGCTGCAGATGAGCGCCGTGTCAAGCGCCTGCTGCAGGCATAGGAGACCGCGATGCCACGAGTGAAGAACGCTGTCGCAAGGCTGAAGCGCAAAAAGAAGATCATGCATGCGGCGAAGGGTGCGCGGGGTGGTCGCAGCAAGTTGTACAAGTCCGCCAAAGAGACGGTGGAGCGGGGCCTGCGGTACGCCTACCGCGACCGGCGCCAACGCAAGCGTGACTTTCGTCGTCTGTGGATAGTCCGAATCAACGCCGCCGCCAGACTTCACGACCTCTCGTACAGCCGCTTTATGGCTGGGCTCAAAAGGGGGGGAGTGGAGATCAACCGAAAGCTCCTGGCCGAGCTGGCCGTGAGGGATCCGGCGGCGTTCGGCGAGCTTGCGGAGGTAGCGAAGAAGAGTTCGTAGTCGTTTCCTTCCCGACTGCACCTCCAACGGAACGATGTCTCAGACTTCTCCCAACGACCCCCTCGCGGCCGTAGCCGCGTCTTTGCGAGAAATTCGTGACGCGAACCCAGGCCGTCTCGCTGAACTGAAGGTCGAGCTACTTGGGCGTAAGGCCGGTCTGCTCACGCAGGTTTTGCGGTCCCTAGGTCAGCTGCCGCCTGAGGAACGTCGCCTGATCGGTCAGCGCGCCAACGCGTTGAAGGCGGAAATCGAATCCGCCGTCGCGAGTCGAGAAAGCGAGCTAAAGGGTGTCAGTACCAGCACGGCTTCGGTGGATTGGACTATGCCGGGGCGCCCGGGGTGGCGGGGGGCGGTCCATCCCGTAGATGCGGTCGTCGACGAGATCTGTGACATCTTCCGGGAACTCGGCTTCACCCGGGTGACGGGTCCCGAAGCCGAGACCGAAGCGTACAACTTCACGAAGCTCAATATCCCACTCGACCATCCTGCCGCGGACGCGTTCAATAGCTTCTACCTGGGTCCGGGTGTCGTGTTGCGCAGTCATACGTCTCCCATGCAGGCGAGGACGATGGAGCAGTATGATCCTCCCATTCGCATCGTGGTGCCCGGACTGGCCTACCGTCGTGATGCGTTCGATGCGTCCCATGCGCCCGTCTTTGAGCAGATCGAGGGACTTGTCGTCGATGAGGGAGTCACCTTCGTCGATTTCAAGGCAGGGATCGACTTTTTCGTCAAGCGGTTCTTCAGCGAGGACACGGCGGTGCGGTTTCGTCCGTCGTTCTTCCCGTTCACGGAGCCGTCAGCGGAGGTAGATGTCCAGTGCCAGATGTGCATGGGCAGCGGATGTTCGACTTGCAAGGGAACTGGCTACATGGAGATCATGGGCGCGGGCATGGTTCATCCGGCGGTGTTCGAGCAGTGTGGCATCGATCCGGAGCGTTACACGGGGTACGCATTTGGCATGGGCCCGTTGCGGATCACGATGTTGCGCTATGGGATTCCTGACATTCGCCTTCTGTTCCAGAACGATATGCGGTTCCTAGAACAGTTCGTGGAGTAGCTCGTGGACGTTTCGGTCAATTGGCTCTCCGATCTCCTTGGCACCCGGCTTGAACCCCGGGAGGTCGCTGATCGGCTCACGATGCTCGGTGCTCCAGTTGACGAGATCGAGCCGGTGAATAACGAGCTGGACGACGTGGTGATCGCTGGCGTGGAGCGAGTCGACAAGCATCCCAATGCAGATCGCCTCACGCTCTGCCACGTGAACGATGGGAGCGAGGTCCGCGAAGTCGTGTGCGGAGCCACGAACGTGGTGGCCGGTCGCAAGTACCCGTTTGCACCGGTGGGTGCGGTACTACCCGGAGGGCTCAAACTCACCGCTCGCAAGATCCGCGGGGTCGCTTCGCAGGGAATGCTGTGCTCCGCCACGGAGCTTGGGATTGGGACCGATGCGGACGGGATTCTCGAGCTTGAAACGGAAGCCCCGTTGGGCACGCCGTTGTTGCAGGCCCTTGCGTTTGCCGATTCCCGCTTGGTGGTGGAGGTTACCGCCAACCGGCCGGATCTGCTCTGCCATAAAGGACTGGCCCGAGATCTAGGGGCGGCCCTCGAGCGGCCGGTCAAACTCCCGGCCATTCCCGGTGCACCGCGGGAGACGCTGGCCCCGGAGCGAGCGTCCGGCAGTGGGTCAGTAGCCGGTGTGGAGGTCGAGATCAAGGACGTGGAGGGTTGTCCGCGTTACATGGCTGCAGCGGTCCGTGGGGTCAAGGTGGCGCGTTCACCCATGTGGCTCGAAGCCCGCCTCCTTGCCATTGGGCAACGCCCGATCAACAACGTGGTCGACGCCACGAATTACATCCTCTTCGAACTCAATCAGCCGCTCCATGCGTTCGATCTCCACAAGCTCGGTGGGCCCAAGATCATCGTGCGGCGAGCCCATGACGGGGAACGACTCGTGACGCTCGACGGTGAGGGCCGAACGTTGACGTCGGAGATGACTGCCATCTGTGACGCCGACGGCGCGACTGCGATCGCCGGCATAATGGGTGGCCGGGACTCCGAGGTGACGGATGACACGACGGATTTGGTCTTGGAGTGTGCGTATTTCGATCCCAAGCGTATTCGGGCTACTCGCACTGCTCTGAAGATGTCCACAGAAGCCTCCTACCGCTTCGAACGGGGTACGGATATCCAAGGTATGTCCGAGGCCATTAGGAGAGCTGTCGCACTGATCATTGCAATCGCTGGAGGCACCGAAGACGGGCCGCCTGTGGATGTGTACCCGCGACCTGGTTCCACGACGAACGTCTTCCTGCGGCCGAAGCGGGTGGAGCACTTGTTAGGCGTGGCGATTCCGACCCAAGAGATCGAAAAGAGCCTGACGAGTCTCGGATTCACGGTTGCGCCCAAGGACGATCGCTTAGCGGTGCAGGTACCCGGCTGGCGTCCCGATGTCGCGCGTGAGGAGGACCTCGTCGAGGAAATTGCGCGTTTGCGCGGCTATGACTCATTCCCCGTTGAGATGCAACCGTTTCGCCCGAGCAACGTGCCCGATGAACCAATGGAGTTTGTCAAATCACGGGTGCGGCGTGTATTGACGGGGCTTGGTCTACATCAGGCACATTCACTGTCGCTCGGGCCGAAGAGCGGCGAAGACGCTCCTTGCATCGTAAACCCGCTCTCTGCCGAGGAGGCCTACTTGCGCACGGATCTGATTTCGGGACTCGTGCGCGCGGCCGAACACAACTGGTCGGTGCGTCAGCGAGATATCCGGCTGTTCGAGATGGGAACCGTCTTCCGCACCGTGCGTCCGACCCAGCTGCCGTCGGAGCGGTTCCGGGTAACCGGAGTGGTTTCAGGGGCGCGGCGCCCCCCTCATTGGTCAGACTCCGAGAAAAGCATTGATTTCGACCTCTGGGATGTGAAATGTTTGTTCGAGGAGGCGTGCCGCGTCGGTGGTCCCGAGGGCACGATTGATGCGGCGGACGGCAGATGGGTTCTCCGGGAT
>JBDHDY010000109.1:0-8584 GCA_039591275.1 Gemmatimonadota bacterium
CCCACTCAGGTCGTCGTCCCAGTTCGGCCCCATCTTGATATCCATCGGCTCGCCGGTGATCATGGAGATCGGCCGGGCCGTGGGCTGGTCGTCGCCGGAAGGTGACTCGATCAAATCCAGGTACTTGTAGGTGAACGGCTCGTAATAATCGTCGATCACCGGTAGGTGGGGGTTGTGGAAGATGTTGGTCAGGCTCTTCGGCTTCCCCGCACCCTTGAGGTCGATCTTGCCACCGTTCTTCTCCCAGCCACCCTTGAAGATCTCCTGGTCCTCCCACTTGCTGGGGTAGCCCGTACCTGGCTTGGTCTCCACGTTATTCCACCACATGTACTCGGCGCCCTTACGGTCGGTCCAGATGTTCTTACAGGCGATCGAGCAAGTGTGACAGCCAATGCACTTGTCGAGGTGAAATATCATCGAAATCTGTGAACGAACATCCATCTCAGCTCTCCCGTCCTTTGCACCATCCTGTGGCCATCAGAATACCACCTTGTCCATTCGCTTGACGACAACATGGGTATCCCGGTTCGGGGCAATCGGTCCCCAATAGTTGAAGTGGTAGGTGAACTGCCCGTATCCTCCCGCAAGAAAGTTGGGCTTCAGGTGAATGCGCGTGAAGCTGTTGTGTCCCCCTGCTCGCTTGCCGCCGCGCACCTGAGACTTGGGGATGCCAACCGTGCGCTCGGGGACGTGATACACGATGCACACGCCCTTGGGGATACGAGCACTGACGCTGGCACGTGCGCAGTAGACACCATGGTCGTTGTAGACCTCGACCCAGTCGTTGTCCTGGATGCCCAGATCTGCTGCATCCACCTCGCTCATCCAGACCGGCTCGCAGCCCCTGGAAAGAGTCAACATCCGATGGTTGTCCCCGTACGTCGAGTGGATGTGCCATTTCCCGTGCGGGGTGAGGCAGTTGAGAATCCTCGCGTCCCCGTCCTTCAAGGTCTGCTTGAGGTCGCCGTAGGCCTCTGGTTTGGGCGACGGCTTGTAAGTAGGCAGGTTCTCGCCGTAGGCCAGGTACATCTCGTGGTCGAGGTAGAAGTGCTGCCGACCCGTCAATGTCCGCCAAGGGACGAGCTTCTCGACGTTGTACGTGTAAGGGGCGTAAGCCCTTCCTCCCTTCATCACGCCCGACCACAGCGGCGACGTATTGTAGCGTCGTGGCTGGGCCTGTAGATCTGCGTAGTTAATTTTCACGTCCTCGCTGCCAGCCCCCAGGTCGCGAAGCTCCATCCCGGTTCTCTTCTCGGCGTTCTCGTAGGCGCGCACATTCAGCACACCATTGGTCAGCGTCGAGAGGTGTAGCACCGCGTTGGCCGCCCACTCATCTTCTTTCAAGGACGGGTAGGCATTGCCGTTCCGGCGCTCCACGGGGAAGTGGTTGGACGCGACCATCTCGTCATACGCGTCCTCGCACTGATAGTGGTTGCCGTGTGCTCCAAGCCCCGTCTTGCGGATGCGATCGCCCAGGCTAATGAACTTCTCGTAGAGCCGCTTGTAGTCGCGGTCCACGACCGCCAGATTGTGCATGGTCTTGCCCGGCACGGCGTCGCACTCGCCCTTGTACCAGTCCTTGATGACCGGCTGGGAGATCTCTCCAGCAGAGTCGTGTGCGATGGGGGCGGCGACGATGTCTTTTTGCGGCTCGGGATAATACTTCGCCGCTGCATCGCTGGTAGCCTTCGCCAGATCGCGGAAGATGTTCCAATCGGTCTTCGACTCCCACACCGGCGGGATGGCCGCCGATAGCGGGTGGATGAAGGAATGGAGGTCCGTGCTATTCAGATCGGCCTTCTCATACCACGATGCCGCTGGAAGCACGATGTCGGAGTACAGGGCCGATGAGTCCATGCGAAAGTTTAGGTCGACAATGAGGTCCATTTTGCCCACTGGCGCGACATCGTGCCACTTCACTTCGCTGGTGTGCTCTTCAGAGTCCTGTGCGATGGTGTTCGAGTGGGTACCGAGGTAGTGCTTTAGGCAATACTCGTGCCCCTTCATGCTCCCCATGATTGCATTGCCGCGCCAGATGTACCACACCCGAGGGAAGTTGTGCTCAGCCTCCGGATCGCTCACCGAGTACTGCAGCTTCTTGCTCTTGAGCTTGTTTAGGACATACTGCTTGATGCCCTCGTCGTCGGTGGCTCCTGAGTCGACCGCTTCTTTGCACAGTTCCAACGTGTTCTGGTCGAACTGCGGGTAAAATGGCATCCACCCCATGCGAACGGACTTGTAGATCTGGTCGGCGGTGTGCTGTTGGGTCAGCTCATTGTCGGGCACCGTATTGTATCTGGAGAACTGCCCGTCGTAGCGGTACTGGCACGTGTTGATGTAGTGCCAGAGCGGCGCTTGCTGGAGCCGAATGGCGCCTTGCCAGTCCCGGCCGAACGCTATCGTCGCCCAGGAGTCCATCGGCGCCAGCTTCTCCTGCCCCACGTAGTGGTTGAGCCCGCCGCCGTTCTTACCCACACAGCCCGTGAGCATCAGGGCCATCGCGCCGGCACGGTACATCAGGTTCGCATGATACCAGTGGTTGATACCTGCCCCGATTATGATCATGCATTTGCCGCCAGTGGCGTCGGCGGTGCTCGCCCACTCGCGCGCAAACTGGAGCACAGTGTCTGACGAGACCCCCGTGAAGAGTTCCTGCCACGCCGGTGTATATGCGCCGTTCTTGTCATTGTAGTCCTTCGGGTAGGCACCGGGGAGGCCCCGGTCGACACCGAATTGGGCCATCGTGAGGTCGTAGATCGTTGTGACCGTTACCGGACCTTCGGTCGTCTCAACGCGCATCACGGGTACGCCACGCTGCACCGTATTATCGAGCCCGTACTCGGTAAAGGTCGTCTGGGCGACCTCGTCAGACCGCCCGAGTAGCGTGAGCACCGGATCGTAGACCTGGCCGTCGACCACACTCTCCGGCTTCAAGTTCCAGTTGCCTTGGCTTTCATCCCATCGCGACCCAGAACTCCCTTTGGGCACCACGAGCTTACCGGTGTTCGCGTCGATGTTGAGGAATTTCCATTCGCCGTTCGACAGGTCCTTGTACTCCGAGATCTCCGACGCGCGGAGCAACCGCCCCGGCTTGTAGTGCTCGCCGTCCTTCTCGAGCTTCACGAGGTATGGGCTGTCCGTGTACTTCTTGACATAGTCGATGAAGTAGGGGGTCTGCTTCTCGTGGTGGAATTCCTTGAGGATCACGTGGGTCGTGGCCATCCAGAAGGCGCCGTCGCTCCCGGCGTGGAGGGGCACCCACTGATCGGCGTACTTGCAGACCTGGCTGAAGTCGGGCGAGAACACCACCGCCTTGGTGCCGTTGTGACGCGACTCCGCAAAGAAGTGACAATCAGGGGTGCGCGTCATGTTGAGACACGCACCCATGTCCGCGATCATCTTAGCGTTGTACCAGTCAGCGCTCTCGCACACATCGGTCTGCTCGCCCCAAATTTCCGGGAACGCCGTTGGGAGGTCACAGTACCAGTCGTAGAAACTGAGATTGACTCCTCCAAACAACTGGAGGAAACGCCCACCCGCCGCATAGCTCATCATCGACATGGCCGGAATGGGGCTGAACCCGATCACCCGGTCGGGGCCGTACTCTTCGGCGGTACTGATGTTGGCGACGGCCATGATCTCCATGACCTCGTCCCAACTCGTCCTTCGAAACCCACCCTTCCCGCGCGCTTGTTGATATGTCCTACGAGCCCCCTCGTCCGCTTGCAGGGCCTTCCACGCTTTCATGGGGTCGCCCGTCTCCCGCTTCTTCGCCCGGTACGCGTCGACGAGGGCGCTGCGGATCAACGGGTACTTGATCCGCAAGGGGCTGTACAAATACCAGGAGAACGAGATCCCCCGCTGACATCCCCGGGGCTCGTAAGGCGGCAGAGAGTCCTCCAGCAACGGGTAATCCAGTTGCTGAGTCTCCCAGGTCACGATCCCGTCTTTGACATGGATCTGCCAGGAACAGCCTCCCGTGCAGTTCACGCCGTGCGTGCTCCGTACGATGCGATCGTGCTGGAAGCGGTTGCGGTAGAACTCTTCCCACTTCCTGGTCTGTGGCGAGATGATGTCTTTGATCCAACCCATTTTCGTTACCCGGTGTCTTGCGAGTCGTAGAATTCAGGTGGACTTGATCTGCCTGTCGTAGATCGACTGGTTGACGGAGGCTTTCAAGCGCCCGCTCCAGAACAGTGAGTAGAGGCCGAGCAAAATCACGACACCCACAATCCCAGCGGCAAACAGCTTGATGCCGTAATCCTTTGGTTGGTGTAAGGCTTGCTCCGCATCGGCCCGCTGGAGGAAGCCGACCAGGGCCGCGACCTCTTCATCGGTGAGGGGCTTGTTCACGTAGGCCCGCTGCATCACAGGGAACGGGGGGCTTCCCAAAATGGCCCGGACCCCTGCTCCACCCAACCGCGAGAACACCGTCGTGAGCTCGGCAGCGAGCACCCCACCACCGATGACCGCATCGTTGGTCACGTCGTGGCACGAGTTGCACGTCGGCCCGCCGTTCGTGAACCTGATGTTTCCCTGGAACAACTCCTGCCCAAGGAGGATCTGCTCTTCGGTGGCGGCCTGAACGGTGCGCGGCTGCGCCGCGGTTCCTTCGGCGGCCGCTCCTCCACTTTCCAGAAACGCGATCAATGCCTCGGCCTCGGCATCGGTCACACCGAGATTGGGCATGACGATCCCCTGGTACTCCTGGAGCAGTTCCGCGGCGGTCGGGTCGTCGGAGCTGAGCAATACGTCTGGCTGCATGATGAACCGCTTCACCCAGGCGCGATCGCGACGTGTCATGACGCCTGCCAAACCCGGGCCGATCAACCGATCGCTCCCGGCGCTGTGACAGGCGAGGCATTTCTGCTGGAAAACCGCCTGACCTGACGGTTGGGCCATCAGGCTCGACGGTCCTGCGGCTACGCCGAGAACGGCCAGGCCAATACTGAGTGACAGTAATCTCATGACGTAGCTCCCGATGTCGGCGACTTCCCGTGGAGTGTCACTTCCACACACTCGGCTAGGGTTATTTCGTTCAGCGTGTCTCAGATCGTTGCCGCCGTGGTCGTCGAGGCGGCGTGCTCGAGAGACGCGGATTCATCAACGTATTTTGCCAGGCTGATCTCCGCCAGAACCCGTACGAGCTCGGGCACGAACATCTTCACGTGGTCGTGGAGGGCACACGCGCGAGCCTCACCACACGTGCGGTCCCACAACAAACAGCGGTCATGCAGCCGCGGTCCTTCCACGGATTCGATGATCTGGAGGATCGTTGTAGATGATGGAGGGCGTGCGAGCGTGTAACCGCCACCTGGGCCGCGTACGGCGGTGACAACGCCCTCGCGGTTGAGCTTATGAAAAACCTTCGCCAAGAAGCTGCTCGGGAGGCCCTGGGTTTGGCAATCTCCGCCAGCGACACGGCTACTCCCTGAGGGCGAGATGCTAGGAAGGCCAAGCCCCGAAGGGCATAGTCACTCTTCCGTGTCAGGTGCATGGAACCGTGAGGCACTTTATTATGTGGATAAGTTCATGCTAATATCCGATTCAATTCATCAATTTGTCCGTAGTACATGAATTATTGATGAACTTTGTGTGATGCAGACTTCATCCATTCCGACGGAGTTTCCCTTTGGGCACGAATGCGTCAACCACCTGCCGCGCCGGCGTTTCCAAACCGGGGCTTAGGGTTAGGGCTTGGGGCTTGGGGCACGGCGGTTGACTACACCTTTGCCGTGAGCCCGTCAAACAACAACTCCATTCGATCTCGAAGGCCGCAACAGGACCCCTTGGCCTCCCCGCCAGCCGCCCACTCGAGCATGGCAGAATTCCAGATACCGAGGATCGTCTTGACGACGAGCAATGAATCCGCACCAGAGCTGATCTCGCCATCCTTCTTCCCCAATTCCACCCAGCCAACGATCATCTCGAACATGACCATCGCCTGATCTTTGTTCTGCTGCAGCATGGCAGGCTTGGAAAGAAACTCCTGCAACAGGATCTTGAACAACCGACCCTCCCGCTGGGCCCGCTCTTCTTGCCAGACTGCCAGCTCGAGAAAACGCTCGCGGACGCTTTTGCCCTCGAGCTCCCGCGCCTTGGTCAAGAACTTCTCTTGACCCGTGCGGTGGTAATCGGCAAGCACGGCCTCTTTGCTCGGGAAGTAGTTGAAAAACGTGGCAGGGGAGACATCCACCCGATCGGTGATTTGCTCAATCGTCGTCTCGGCGAAGCCTTGCTCCTTGAACAACTCCATCGCTACTTCGGCGAGCTGTTTGCGGAGGGCAGCTTTCTTCCGCTCGCGACGTGACAAAGGCGCGTCCTGAGCGCCCGACTCCCCGTCTTCTCTCTTCGGTACCGTGCTCACCGAGCTTGTTACCTCCCTGTTGGCTGGATGATGACTATCCCTTGGACTGAAGTCCAGACTCGGCGCTAGCGGGCCCCGCCTCAAAGGCCGCCCTTCTCACCTCTCACCCCCCTTGACCCTACCGCAATATAGTGATTATAACTTTAGAGACACCCTAAATTTATTGTGATTCACAATTACACGTGACCGTGGTAGTGAGCAAACGCTCACCACGGGCACCAGGAGGGGCCAGCCGCCATGCACAATCTCATTCAGGACTTCATTTACGCCGTACGCGGATTCCGCAAGCGGATCGGCCTGGCCCTGCTAGCCATCGTTACGCTGGCTCTGGGAATCGGCCTCACCACGGCCATGTTTGGGATCACCAACGGTTTCCTCCTAAATGGGCTGCCGTTCGAGGAGGGTGACCGCATCTTCGCGATCGTCCGGAACACCAGCTCGCTCGGCACCTTCCTCCAAACCGTCCCTGTCCGCGACTACTCCGACTGGGAAGAACGACAGAGAACGTTCGAGGGGATTGCCGCCTTTACCATTGCCACTTTCAACGTGAGCGGCGGCGATCGGCCCGAGCGGGTCCTCGGGGCGGAGATGACCGCATCCGCCTTCCAAGTTCTCAGAGAGTCACCTGTTCTCGGTCGTCCATTCACCGCAGAGGACGAGATCCCCGGCGCGGCTCGCGTCGCCATCATCGCCCATGCGCTCTGGCAGGACCGTTACGAGCTGGACCCCGGCGTCATCGGCAATACCATACGCGTTGACGGGTACGAATCCACGATCATCGGGGTCATGGGCGAAGGCTTCGAGTTTCCGTTCTCGCAACGCGTATGGACCCCCCTGCGACTCGATCCATTGAATGCTGGGCCCGACGAAGGCCAGCTACGTGTATTCGGCCGGCTCGCCGACGGGGTGTCGCTCAGCGAGACGCAGGCCGAGTTCGACGCCATTGCGGCCAACCTGGCGCAAGAGCATCCACAGACTCATGAGGGCATCACCATCGCCATCAGGCCGTATGTCGAGCAGTTCGTGGGACCGAACGCACGGCCGTTGCTCTTCTTGATGCTGGGATTGGTCTCACTGGTTCTACTCATTGCCTGCAGCAACGTTGCCAACCTGTTGCTCGCTCGGGCGGTGGCGCGGCATCGTGAGGTGGCGATTCGCACGGCGTTGGGAGCCCACCGCGCGCGACTCATGACCAGCCATTTGATCGAAGCCTTTGTCCTGGTGTTGCTCGGCGGGGTTGGTGGCTTCGCCGTCGCGCAGACGGGCATCATGCTCTTTTACAACGCCATTACGGTTAACGTCAGACCGTTCTGGCTGGAGGCCAGGGTCGAGCCCGAGGTGCTCCTCTTCGTAGGCGTCGTCATGTTGGTTGCGACACTCGTGTCGGGCGCGTTGCCCGCACTGCGTGCGTCCAAAACCAACGTAGCCGACGTGCTCAGAGATGAGGCGCGCGGCTCATCGGGCTTGAGGTTGGGCCGGCTGAGTCGCTGGCTTGTGACGGGCGAGATCGCGGCGTCGGGCGCCTTGTTAGTTGGTGCCGGGCTGATGGTCAAGAGTCTCGCCAATTTCACGAGCTTTCAGTACGACTTCACGACCGAGAAGATCTTCACGGCCTCGGTCGCCGCGGGTGACGGCGACTTCGACAGCGAGGAGCAGCAACTGCAGTTTCTGGAAGATCTCGAGGTGCGCGTCACGGCGCTTCCCGGCGTCGTGAGCGCTGGCATAGCTACGGAGTTGCCCGTGATCGGACTTGCCTTGGCGCCGTACGAGATCGAGGGCACGGCATTCACCAACGACCAGGACCGCCCTTCGACGCGCTTGGTCGCGGCGTCACCCGGCATGTTCGAGACATTCGAAGTGCCGTTGCTCGAGGGTCGAGCATTTACTGCGGGCGATCGCGAGTCGACCGTGCGCGTGGCACTCGTCAACGCGAGCTTCGCTGCCCGCGATTTTGCCGGCGAGTCACCAGTCGGCAGGCGGTTTCGCATTCACACGCCCGCTGGAGATCCCGAATGGATCACCATCGTGGGTGTCGTGGCAGACATGTATCTCGCTGAGGACTATAGCTTGGCCCATCCGGCAGCGGTGTACGTTCCGCTCCGCCAGGGTGACATCGTACGCGGCGCGTCGGGTTTCTTTGCCATGACACTCACCGCCCGGACCGGCGGCGATCCCACCGCCATCACGCCACGAGTGCGCGAAGAGCTAGCAAGTCTC
>JBDHDY010000110.1:0-16448 GCA_039591275.1 Gemmatimonadota bacterium
ATCGTCCCTGGTGATTCCGGAAACTGATTCCTCGGTGCCCGAGCCCGTCAGCGGATTGCCGTAGGCATGCCCCTCTCCATACAGCAGTCTGGAAAACACACGCAGCGCCATGCTTACGGGTCGAACTTTTTCCTGTTGGATCTGCGCAAGGCGTTGACGTTTGAGACGCTCGAAGTCGGCAGTGGGAAACGCCGGATTGCGAATGACGTCTGCAAACAAATCGACGGACCCCTCGAGGTTGTCTTTGAGTGCCGAGAGGCTGACGACAGACAGGTCGACGTTGGAGCTGGTGCTGAGTGTCGCCCCAAGCATCGCAAGCTCTTCGCTGATCTCTAGCGCGTCCCGGCTGTGCGTACCCTCATCCAGCATTGCGATGGCCAAGCTCGCCGAGCCGGGAATGCCGTGCTGGTCCGCGGCGTAGCCCGCGTCGACCAACAGCCGCATGTTCACCACCGGAACGGCTAGGATCACTTGGAGACCGTTTGAGAGAGTTGTACGCTCGAGAGCCGGGAATCTCGCTGTCGGCGGAGGGCCCGCCTCTGGCGGCCCCGCAGAGCGATCGACATCCGAGGCAATCGTCTCGTACTCGGGGAACGGATGTACCTCGAGCACAAAGACGCCGTCGGAGAGCCAGCGCTCCGCAGCGCCCTGCATATCTTGCGCTGTCACGTTGGCGACGCGCTCTAGGCGTACCTTGTAGAAGTCAGGGCTTCCGCCGTACACCTCGTTCGCAGCCAGCACATCGGACTTGCCGCCGAAACCGCCGATCCGCTCGATCCCACGCACGAAGCCAGCCCGGTGCTGTGTCTTGACGCGCTCCATCTCCCGTTGGGTGGGTCCTTCGGCGATGAGCCTGGCAAGCTCCTCATCGATCGCCTGCTCGACCTCTGTCAATTCGACGCCGGGTCGTGCCGTTCCTTGAATCCATACCTGGCTCCCGATCTCCCGCAGCCAGATGAACGATGAAACAGCGGTGGCAATCTCGTCGTCATACACGAGGCGTTTGTACAGGCGGGAAGTCTTTCCTTGCGCCAGCACGTCGGTCACGAGGTCGAGGTACCGCGCCTCGGCAGATCCCCACTCGGGCACGTTCCAGACTTCGTAAATCCGAGCCTGAGGCACGCGGTCCTGCATGACCTGCCGATGGGTGCCGGTCATCTTAGCAATCCAGGCGTCTTGTTTCGCAATGGGCGGGCCCGAGGGAATATCCCCGAAATACTGCTCGACTTTTTCCCTCGCCGTCTCGGCATCGATGTCGCCGGCTACCGCGATCACAGCGTTGGCGGCGCCGTAGTACGTGCGGAACCACTCCTGCACGTCTTCGAGAGAGGCGGCATTCAGATCCTCCATGGACCCAATGGTGCTCCACGAGTAGGGATGCCCGGCCGGATACGTGTTCTCAGCAACGGTCCCAAACGCCCTTCCATACGGCTGATTCTCCCCCTGACGCTTCTCGTTTTGCACGACACCGCGCTGCTCATCGAGCCTGGCCTGGTCAATAGCACCTAGCAGGTGCCCCATTCGGTCCGACTCCATCCAAAGTGCCACGTCCACGGCCGAGGTCGGCACGTTCTGGAAGTAGTTAGTGCGATCCACATTCGTCGTGCCGTTGAGGTCGGTTGCGCCGATGGGCTCCAGCACCTTGAAGTAGTCATCGTCGTAGTGTTCGCTGCCGTTGAACATCAGGTGCTCGAACAGGTGGGCGAAGCCGGTACGGCCCGGCAGCTCGTTCTTCGAGCCCACGTGATACCACACGTTGACGGCAACGATGGGCGCCTTGTGGTCCTCGTGAACGATCAACGTGAGGCCGTTGTCGAGCACGAATTTCTCGTAAGGGATGTCGATATCGGTCTGGGCTTGTGCGCGGGAGATCCATCCTCCCGCCATCAGCCCGATCACAATCATCCGGGACATGACTGATACCAAACCAGACGTGTTCATAAGGACTCCTGAGGGTTGGATGGCGACGGCCGGCCCCCCCCTCTACCCCATCCCCGCCCCCCACGATCCCCTCCCCCAAGGCAGTTGGGCTTGGGGCTTAGGGCTTGGGGTTTAGGCCAAAGGCCTTGGGATTAGGAATTGGAGTCAGTAGCTGACGAAATCAGAGAGCTCACCGCAAACCCAATCCCTAGGCCCAAATACCCAAGCCCCAACGCCCAAGCCCCAGTCCCCTAATGACACTTGCCCCCTCCGACCGTATCTTCCGCGCGGCATGCCGGACTTTTCGCGTATCCATGCGTGGCAACGGGCCATGGCCGCCCGCATCAGCGACCGAGGACAGGCACTGATCCGCCACATCCCCGCCCTGGGGATCGACGAGAGCACCCTCCTTCTCGGCTTTGCGGTGGCCATTGGAGCGGCGGTCGGTCTCGCCGTCATCGTGTTCTACAAGCTGATCAACCTTTTCCAAGCCGTGGCACTGAGCGCCGCCGGCGGGCTCACCGGTTTCGGCAGCGTGTCCATCGCCATCGTGGTCATCATCGGGCTCACGCTGGCCCGGCTGTTGGTCAAGTACGGAACCGGTGACTCGGACGGGGAAAACATCCCGGACGTCATGCGGTCTGTGGCCAAACGAGGATCGGTGATCCACGTCGTTCCCGTCGGCATCAAGACTGCCACGGCGGCGTTGGCGATCGGAACCGGAGGCTCGGTTGGCGCGGAGGGACCCGTCGCGGTGGCCGGGGCCGCTCTGGGGTCGCGTATCGGACGGTTCTTCCGGTCCGACGCGCAGCGGCTCAAGGTGCTGGTCGCCTGCGGAAGCGCCGCTGGGATCTCGGCAGCCTTCAATGCCCCCATTGCCGGCGTGTTCTTCTCGCTCGAGAAGGTCCTGGGCACGTTCGGAGTGAGCGCCTTTCCGCCGGTGCTCGTTTCCAGCGTCATTGCCGCTGTCATCTCCCGCTCCGCCTTTGGCGACTCCCCCGTAATAGAGATCCCCCAGCAATACGGGATGGGCTCGGCTAGCGAGCTCATGCTCTATGCACTACTGGGCGTGGTGACGGGTGTTGTAGCGGTGCTCTACACAACAGGCCTCTACAAGGCCACTGATCTCCTCAATGTCTTCAAACAGCGCTGGCAGCAGGTACTAGTAGCGGGTCTCGTGGTCGCCGCGCTCGACATTTTCTTCCGGGCCGACCTGTGGGGCCGCGGTCACGAAACCTTGGACATCGGGATAATCGGGGCGCGAGAGGCGCATTTTCTCATTGCCCTGGCGTTCGCCAAGCTCGTCGCCACGTCGATGACCATAGCCGCCGTTAGAGCCGGAGGGGTGTTCACACCGGCACTGTTTATCGGGGCTACGCTCGGAGGCGGTTTCGGTGCCGTGGCACAGCAGATCTTCCCCAGCCTCGGCATCGCTCCCGAAGCCTTTGCATTGGTTGGCATGGCAGGTTTGGTGGCAGGAAGCACGCACGCTCCGCTCACGGCCATCATGATCGTATTCGAGATGACGAACGACTACGACCTGATTCTGCCACTCATGCTGTGTGGAGCCATCGCCTACATCACAGCGAAGCGAATCCACCGCGACTCCATCTACTCACAGTGGCTCTCCCGCAAAGGTGAGCAGATCGCGCATGGCCGAGATGCTGCGCTCCTGGAACGACTCACCGTGCGGACCTGCTATAACGGCAATCCCCACGTCATTGGTGAGTCAGCAACGGTGCCGCAAATCATCGAAGCCATCGGCGCGAGCACCCAGACGGAGTTTCCAGTGCTGGACGGCAGCCTTCGCTTCGTCGGCATGCTGACATACAACGACCTCCGAACGGTGGTTTCCCGAGCTGACGCCCTCGGGCCGGTGGTGGTGGCAGGAGATCTCGCGAGCACCGAGTTCGAGCGGGTGAGTCCCGACGATCACCTGCGAGCCGCGCTCCAACGCCTGGCGGTTCGCGGGAGCCACCATATCCCCGTCGTGGATTCCACCGACCCCGAAAAGCTGCTTGGATTGATTTCTCGGCAGGAGATCTTCACGCTGTACGACCGGGAATTGCTCAAAGAAGGGGGGGAGGAGCAGTGACGGACATCTATCGTCCTTGGTGGGGCGTTCACCTGCCCTTAGATTCCCGCGACCGATGAATCAGACTCAACTCGTGCCGGCATCCACACATCCGTTACCCCGTTCGTGGTTTCTCATCCTCGTCGGCGTGGCACTTTCACTCGTCGGCCGGCCGATGAGCGCGCAGATCGTGGATGCCCGTGTGCTGCCACGCGGTGTTTTGCGCATTGAGTTTGCCCCTCACTACACCAACTACGATCGACGTTTTGCCCTCGGGACGCCTGGCGTGAGCGACGGAGAACCGGAGCTCTTGGGCACGGATCTCACTGCCGACACGGCCGGCAGTAATCTCTTTCCAGCTATCCGGTCGTCCGAGCAAGCCATCCAGTCCATTATCGGCGACCCGAGTTACCGCATTAACATAGGGGCATTCAATACGGTCCTGGACGCCGACATTCGTCGCTTCCCATTCAGTTTCTTCTTCGGCCTGACCGACCGCCTGACCGTAACGGCCCACATCCCGATAATCACGACGCGGATGCAGGTCGCCTTCAACAGCGACAGCACTGATGCAAATGTCGGCTGGAATCAGGCAGTGGAGGATATAGCAGAACCCCAAGCTGCCGCCCAGGCTGCCGCCCTGGTTAACGAGCTGACAGCGGCCGTAGACGATTTGGAGGGTCGCATTGCAGCGGGGGATTTCGGGTGTCCGAGTGGCGCGACCTGCGCGCAAGCCCAGGCTGCGTTGACTCGGGCGACCGCGCTCAGGGACAATCTGCTCGCCCTGACCGGGTTCGGCGATGGCAACGGCACGCCCCCGCCGTTCGCTCCGCTGGCCACGTCCGATGCGGGAGTGGCCCTCACGAACGAGATCACCGCTGTGATAGCAGAACTCCAGGTGCTCGCGGGGGCATCGTTTTCCGGCGGACTCCCCCTCCCACTGGATCCTTTGGCTACCGAGAACGTAAACGAGATCTTTCCGAGTCCGGCGCTCGGCTATGATGCCGACCCCCTCGCTTTCGTCAGAGCAACGCATCTGGGTGATGCCGAGTTGGGCATGCGGTTCGGACTCATACAACGACCGGCGGCTCGCATTGCGGCGGTAGCCAGCGTCCGTTTCCCCACTGGTCAGCACGATGGAGCCGGCAACTATGTCGATCTGGGACAGGGCGACAAGCAGTGGGACGTGGTGGCAGGTATTGAAGCGGCGTTCGACCCTGGGAGCGTCCTGGGGATCTCTCTTGGCGCCTCGTACACCCTGCAGCTCCCTCACTCGTTGACCCGACGCATCGGTCCTCCCGACTCGCTGTTGGTGCCGGCAAGTGCCGCGGCCGTCGTACAACGAGACCTCGGGGACGAGATTCGGGTGCGGGTTTACCCCTCCCTCAGGTTGAATCCGGCCTTCCGCGTGTACGGATCGGCGACATACTTCCGCAAGGGTCGCGACAGCTTCTCGGACGGATCGGGCCAATCGGTTGAGCCGCTGGAGCGAGAAACCAAGATGGAGGCGCTCAGCTTCGGTGGTGGGATCGCATACCGCACAGCCCCGTCCGAAGACGGCTCCCGACTCCCGATTGAAGCCGGGCTCTCATATCGCTCGACCTTCTCCGGCTTGCATCTGCGTTTGTTTTACCGTTTGTGGGGTCACGGAGGCGGTACGCCTTAACTGCATTAACTGCAAGACCTGCGCTCGAATGAGTGATGGCCAAACCGACTGACCGCGTAGACACCGAGCAAGAACGGGCTCGCCCGTCCGCGGCCGACGTATTTGGCCCCTTTCTCTATGTCGGGGCGGCGCTCGCAGTCGGGTATTGGTTCCTCGATGCAGCGATGGAGGCTTTCCTTCTTTCCCAAGGGGATTTCGCAAGCAATGCGTTTGCTCCGAATCCCGACAACGTTTGGATGCGCCTCTTCACCGGAGGCCTGTTTTTGATCTTCGGCGCCTTGACCGAAATCACGACAAAGCGGCAGGCTCGTGCCGAGAAGGAGCGCGCCAAGTTGGCCGCGGAAGCTTCAGCAGCGAACGAAAACGCGCGCCTCTACAACGAAACGCGACGGCTGCTGGAGGAACTCACAAGTCTTCATGCCGCTCGCGACAGGTTCTTTGCATCCGTGAACCACGAGCTACGAAACGCTGTCACGGCGGTGCACGGGTGGGCGGAGATGTTGATCCGGGAAGTGGGGGCCACTCCGCCCCGGACCGCCCACGAGATCCTCGACTCGGCTGAATACACGCTCGGACTGTTGGACGATCTCCTGGATCTCAGTAGAATCGACGAGGCCAAGCTCCACCTCAACATGGGCAGGACGAACGCACGTACTCTCGTCAGCGATGCGATGCAGATCGTGCAGCCGACTGCTGACAAAGCTGGCATCCGGCTCGAGGTCACAGGTGCAGGCTCGGATCTGTACTGTCGCACGGACGCCACGAGAGTTAGGCAGATCCTGGTCAATCTGCTGCTCAACGCCGTAAGGCACAGTCCACAGAATGCCACGGTGACGGTGGACGTTCACGGCAACGGTTCGGAGCTGGCGTTTGCGGTGGTAGATCAAGGCAAGGGTATTGAACGGGACGAGCTCGCCACGATCTTCGATGCCTACTCCACCACCGATTCCCCGGATGCCGGCGGAGCGGGCCTGGGCCTCACCCTTTCACAACAGCTTGCCCGTCTCCTCGGGGGCGACATCAAGGTCGAGAGCGAGGTAGGACAGGGCACGCGGTTTGTCGTCAGCCTCCGATGTTGGGAGGAGGAGCCGGAGAAGTAGCTGTCAGCTGGTCGCTGGACCCCAACAACTCCAACGCGTGTTGCTGAAGCAACGGATCATCGGCGTTGCCGAGCATGCGAGCAATCTCTGCGACCCGCTCGGCTCCAGTAAGCACGTCAACGTCCGCTGTCGCCATGTCGTCCCGCACCCGTTTCACCACTCGTAAGTGATGACTTGCCCTGGCGGCAATCTGTGGAAGATGTGTTATGACGAGGACCTGACGAGCCTGCGCCACCTCCCCGAGGGCCTCAGCGATCTGAGCGCCGATCTCCCCGCCTATTCCCTGATCGACCTCGTCGAACACCAGTGTCGGCAGCCTATCGTGGTCGGCGAGAACGACCTTGAGACCGAGCATGAGTCTCGAGAGCTCTCCTCCGCTAGCGACCTGCGCGAGCGGTCGAGCTTCAATCCCGCGATTGAGTTGAACCATGAACGCGATGGCGTCCGCGCCAGCGCTGCCGATCTGCAGGTGGGGCCGAATTTGAGCGGTGAACGATCCCTCCGGCATGCCGAGCCCCGGCAACAAGCGCTCGACCGCCAGGGAGAGTTGTTCCGCCGCCATTCGCCGCTTCTCCGAGAGCGACTCCGCAGCGAGGCCGAGTTCCTGCTCGGCCTCTGCTCGGCGTTCCGCAAGCTCCGAGAGGTCCGCGTCCGCCGTGTCGAGCACCTCGAGTTCGCGGCGAGCACCCTCACAGGCATTCAAGACCTCTTCCAGCGTCGACCCGTATTTCTGCAGCAGTCGGAAGAGGCGGTCGCGCCGCGTCTCCACTGATGCCAAGCGACCGGGATCGAGCTCGATGCCCGACTCATAATCGCGCACTTCCCGCGCCAGCTCAGCCACTCCCGTAACCGCTCCGTCCAGAAGCTCGCTCCAGCGTGCTACGCTCTCATCAATACGCGACAACTGGTCCAGCACCTTGACCGCAGCTCCGAGCACTGAAACCGCGCTTTCCTCCCCGTCGCCGTCCAAGAGAGTGGCCAGTCGTTCCGCGAGAGCGGTGAGCTCCTCAGCATGGGCGAGCCGCTTGGCTTCGGTGGCGAGCGCCTCATCCTCCCCGGGCGCTGGGGTGACTTCTTCGATCTCCTGCACCACGTGCTTCAAATAGTCCGCGCGTCGCTGGATCTCTTCGCGCCGCTCCGCGAGGGCTCGCTCCTCTACCCTGAGACGCTGCGCAAGCTCAGCAAGGATTGGGCTTCGTGTTGCCCATGGAGGTCCACGAGGCGCTGGCCGAGTTCGGCCAACACGCCCACGGTGGCGGGACTCCCGTTGACCCACGCTCGGTTCCGACCTTCTCGATTGATGGTCCGTCGCACCACGATCCCGCCGTCTTCCAACTCGACCCCCCACTCGTCGGCAGCGCGAGCCAAGTCTCCGGTGGGCTTCAGGTCGAAAGCCGCCTCCACCACGGCTCGGCTGGAACCCGGGCGAACGAGATCGACGCTTGCCCGCTCACCGACAAGCAGCGAAAGCGCGTCCACGAGCATCGACTTGCCGGCCCCCGTTTCGCCCGTAAGTACATTCAAGCCTGGACGCAGCCGTAGGGTGACGTCGGAAATGACCACCAAGTCGCGGACGCGAAGCTCAGTCAGCATGGCAGGGCCTCGCCTCCGAGCGGTGCCGGGAGCAGAATACGGCCAGAATTGGTGAGATCATTCACCTCGTTTGGTCTGGACATCAGCAAGGCGTCCTGGAGGACTTCGTCGTGCGCGCATGTTGCGGAGCGTCGGGGAAAAGATGGTTGCGATGGTTTGGAGCTCTCTCGATTCAGCCAGGGTCGTCCTCAGCACCTCTCCCGATCGCTCAGGTCTCCCCATTGTAACTTCTCCCGCACCCCTTTGAAGAACCCCTCTTTTCCGAGACGAACCAATTTCACTTCCCAGGGGCCGCGTCTGACCACGATGGTCGCATCCGGGTCGAGGTTCGTCGTGACCTGTCCGTCGTAGGACACCCACACTTCGTCCGTGTAAGGCGGGATGAGGCTGATGCTGATTTCAGCGGTGCCGGGGACGACGATCGGCCGGACGGCAAGCGTGTGGGGACAAATGGCCGTTAGCACCAGGGCATCGACGCCGGGAACCACAATGGGACCGCCGGCGCTAAGGGAATAAGCGGTGGATCCCGTGGGGGTAGCGACGATGAGGCCATCGGTGCTGTACTGGCCTACCGAGTCCTGATCGACATCCACGCGAGCATGAATCACCCTGGCCACACCCGCCTTGTGAACGACGACGTCGTTAAGGGCGATGTTCCCTTCCGCCTCTCGACCTCCGTCCGGGACGACCTCCGCTGCAAGGGTGTGTCTATTCTCGAGAGTGTAGTCACCGCTGACAAACGCCGTGACAGCGTCTTCTAGTGTGTCCGGGGTAGCAGTGGTGAGGAATCCCACCCGCCCGAGATTCACTCCGAGGATTGGGACAGCACGACCGCCGAGCACACGCGCCCCACGAAGCAGCGTGCCGTCACCACCGAACGTGAGCAGTAGGTCTAACGGGTTTGGGTTTGACAGGTCGAAGGGTGGGATCTTGCCGGGCCAGCACTCACTCAACTCGGGCTCGGCGTGAAGCTCGAGCTCTTGCTCCGGGGCCCATGCGGCCAGCCGGCTGAGGACCCCGCTGATTTCCGGATACCGCGGGTTCCCGATGACGCCGAGCTTCATGTGGTCGAGAGGCTCTCCTTGCCGGCCCACTCCCGTACGTGTTCGGCGATGCCCTCCGCCGACAGCCCAACGGCGGCAAGTTGCGCGGAGCGGGATGCGTGCTCGTATGTCCCATCCGGAACACCCATGATGAACACGCGAACTTCGGGTGCCATCGCTTCCACGGCGGCTGCTACTTGCGTGCCAAAGCCGTTGACCTCCGTACCGTCTTCCACCGTCGCAAGGAATCGATGCTCTTCGACTAGCGACCGCAACATGCGCCGGTCCAGCGGCTTGATGAAACGACCGTTCACCACTGTTACATCCAGGCCGGTCTCGGCCAATTGCTCGGCCGCCTGCACGGCCGGACCGCACATAACCCCGGTGGCGAGGATGGCGCAATCGGAACCACGCCGCAGTATCTCCCAGCTGCCATATTCAATGGCCGCAACTTCAGCAGCCGGAGACCCAACGGACGGAGCGTTGTCCCTCGGATAGCGCAGAGAGAACGGCCCATCCTTGTGGGCCAGCGCGCACCGCAGCAAACCGACCAACTCCTTGCCGTCCTTAGGTGCGGCGACTGTCATGTTCGGCACCGACAGCATGTAGGCGATGTCGTACAGGCCCATGTGTGTCTGTCCGTCTGCCCCCACCATCCCCGCGCGATCCATGCAAAAGATTACCGGCAGTTTCTGAATCGCGACGTCGTGAATGATGCTGTCGTAGGCCCGTTGCAGGAACGTCGAGTAGATCGCCACGACCGGGTGAATCCCTTGCGTGGCGAGCCCTGCGGCAAACGTCGTGGCGTGGGCTTCGGCAATGCCCACGTCAAAGAATCGGTCAGGCCACTTCTTCTGAAAGATGTTGGCCCCAGTTCCCGATGGCATCGCCGCCGTTATGGCGACCAGCTCGGGGTGTTCGGGCGCGAGTTCCGCGATCGCCGTGCCAAAGACCTTGGTCCAGGAAGGGGCACTTTCCTTCTTCGGCAGCAGCTCCCCAGTGGCCGGATCATAGGGCTGGCGCGCATGGAATTTCTCCAAGTCTGGCGCGTCGAGGGGGAAACCTCTGCCCTTTTGGGTGATGACGTGGATCAACCGCGGCCCCTTGAGTCCTTTCACTAGCTCCAGCGTCTGGAGCATCGCTGGAATGTCATGTCCATCGATGGGGCCGAAGTATCGGAATCCAAGCTCCTCGAACAGCATCCCTGGAGAAAACAGGTTCTTGATGCTTTCCTCGAGGTTCTTTGCAAAATCCACCATCCGCTGACCACCTACGACGTGCGAGGCTCGCTCGATCGCCTGCTTCGCGAGTTGACGGACCTTGTTGGTGATGGGCCTGGCGATGATGGATCCGAGGTATTTGCTGATCGCACCCACGTTGGGCGCGATCGACATCCCGTTGTCGTTGAGGATCATGACGATGTCGCGGTCAGAGTGACCCGCATTGTTCATGGCCTCGTACGGCAGTCCGCAGGTCATTGCCCCGTCCCCAACCACCGCCACGACGTGATATGATTCCTCCGCCATATCTCTTGCCGTCGCGATGCCCAGTGCCGCCGACATTGCGGTACCAGCGTGACCAGCGCCGAAGATGTCGTGCTCACTCTCGTCCCTTCTTAGGAAACCGGACAAGCCGCCCTGCTGCCGCATGGTGGGTAGGCGGTCATTGCGCCCAGTCAGCACTTTCCAGGGGTACCCTTGGTGCCCCACGTCCCAGAGGATCTTGTCTCGAGGCGAGTCAAAGCTGTGAATCAACGCCACCGTCAACTCGACCACGCCGAGACCTGCACCAATGTGCCCGCCAGTCTGTGATATCACGTCGATCAGGCGCTGACGAACCTCATCCGCAAGCGGCTGGAGCTGATCGTGGCGAAGCTTCTTGACGTCTGCAGGGCCGGAGATGGACTCGAGAAGCGACATAGCGTGCTACGGCCTTTCCGCCCTCAGAAGCGGCGGTTGACGATGAAGTGCCCTAAGTCGTTGAGAACTATTGAATTTATCCCACCCAACCCCAGTTGGTCTATGGCGCGGCGAACCCGGGCCTGCGCCTCTTCCATGGCCGCTTCCGCACCGACCACCCGGGGGTACGTGGCCTTCTGCTGTTTCGCGTCCTTCCCCGCGGTCTTGCCAAGTTCCTCCGACGTCCCGGTGGCATCCAGGATGTCGTCCGCAATCTGAAAGGCAAGACCGATTTCTTCACCGTATGTCCGCACTGCCCGGACCTGTTCGGCGCTCGCACGTCCGGCCAAGGCACCGATCACTGCGCTCACGGCTATCAGAGCGCCCGTCTTGCAACGGTGGATCTCAGTGAGTTCGCTCGGAGTGACCGGCCTGCCTTCTGCCTCGAGGTCCAGCACCTGCCCGCCGATCATGCCCCGCGCGCCGGCCGCTTCGAAGAGCTCCCGCGCGATGACGCCGACGGTAGCTCTATCCAATCCCAATCGGTCGGCCCCGGTGACGAGAATTCGGGCGGCCAACGGTACCATACGGAAGCCGGCTTCCATCGCCGTGTTCGCCCCAAACTCCCGATGGGTCGTGGGCATTCCTCGACGAAGAGCGTCGTCGTCCATGCAAGGGAGGTCGTCGTGGACCAGTGAGTAGGTGTGGACAACCTCCACGGCCGAAACGAGCTCCGTGGCATCACCCTCGCCACCCACGGCCTGGAAGACACCGAGAGCAAGGGCCGGCCGAAACCTCTTACCGGGAACCGACAGGCTGTATGCGATCGCCTCGCCAACGGGCCCCTGCATCTCCTCACGCACTCTGCGGGACCACTCCTCCAGCACGCTGTTCACCGCAGCCCGCGCGCTAACGAGGAAGGCCCCGAGGTCAGTCGTCGAGATCGTCGATCCTGAGTGTACCGTCGGCAGCCTCCAGGACTTTCTTCACGGTGAGCTCTGACTCCTCCAAGAGGGCCCGAGCGTCCTTGAGACGCTTCACTCCCTCCTGGAAGAGTTCGAGCGCTTGATCGAGGTCCAGCTCCGGGGCCTCGAGGGAGCGAACGATGGCCTCGAGCCGCTCGAGCTCATCTCGGAATACCCTGCGCTCGCTCAATTCCCGGCTCCCGAGACGCGAGCGTTGACATCGCCATCCGCCACGGTCAGACGGAAATCCATGCCGGCTGGAAAGCTCTCCACCGACCGCAGAACAGCTCCGGAATCATCCCTTGCCACCGCATACCCCCGCTCGAGCACCTTGAGGGGGCTCAGAGCGTCCAGGCGCGCAGTCAGCTCCGACAGCGCGGCCCGCTGGCGCTCCACAATGGCCTGCATGGAGGCCTGCAGCCGGTCTCCTGTGCGGGCGAGCCTCTCGTGGCCGAGGCGGGTGCGGCTGCTCAATGAATGGCCCAGACGTCGCGCTAGGGCCTCAATGGCTCGGACGGCGTCGGCCCGATCGGGCACGGCCGTCTCCGCGGCCGCTGAGGGGGTGGGAGCCCGGACATCCGCCACGAGGTCCGTCAGGGACACGTCGGTCTCGTGCCCGACGGCCGAGATGATGGGGACCTCGACCGCTGCCACGGCTCGGGCGACCTCCTCAGTGTTGAAAGCCCAAAGGTCTTCGCGAGATCCGCCGCCCCGACCAACGACTATGAGATCGACATCGGGAAGTCGGCTCGCGAGACCCAGTGCCCGGCAAATCTCCTCCGAGGCTCCCTCCCCTTGGACCCTCGTGGGCACGACGGTGACGTTTAGGGCGGGCCAGCGGCGCGCGAATACAGACAGCAGATCCCGAAGGGCCGCGCCGTCGATGCTAGTGACGACGGCGACCGACGAGGGATACTGCGGCAGGGGGCGTTTGCGAGCGGGATCGAGCAAGCCGTCCTTTTCCAGGGCTGCCTTGGCCTGCTGCAGCCTGATTTCCCACAGACCACCCGCATCGGTCGGAATGAGCTGACGCACCGTCAGCCGGAACTCGCCCCGCTCTTCCCAGACGGTGGGGCGGGCCTGGACGAAAACCTGGGTACCCTCCTCCGGGGGTCGCCCGGCGCGACGGTTGTCATCCCGCCACATGACGCAACGGATTTGGGCTCTGGCGTCACGCAGCGTGAAATACCAGTGGCCGCTGCGGTAAGCTTTGAAGTTGGTGACCTCGCCCTTGACCCAGAGGGCTCTGAAACCCGCTTCAACAAGTTGGCGGGCGCGGGCGGTGACCTGCGCGACCGTCCACGCCCCCTCTGACGAGGCGGGCTCGACGGCCGCAAACAGATCTAGCTCGCCCACTGAAGCGCGGCCTGCACCGTGTTGGTGACCCTAGCGGGCAAAATCCACCGCCCTGGTCTCCCGGACGACGACCACTTTGATCTGCCCCGGGTACTGAAGCTCGTCTTCGATTTTGCGAGCGATCTCCTCCGACAGCTCCGTCGCCTGGGTGTCGTTCACCGAATCCGGGGATACCACGATGCGGATCTCTCGACCGGCCTGGATCGCAAAGGTCTTCTCCACTCCCTTGAAGCCGTTGGCGATTTCTTCGAGACGGGTCAATCGTTTCACGTAGGTTTCGAACGCTTCACGTCGAGCGCCCGGCCGCGCGCCGCTTGCCGAGTCAGCTGCCTGGACGATGACCGAGATGGGTGATTCGTGCGGCACGTCGTCGTGGTGTGCGGCGATAGCATTGACGACCGCGGGATCCTCGCCGTACTTCTTGGCCATCTCCACACCCAGTTCGACGTGCGTGCCTTCGGACTGATGCGTCAACACCTTACCGATGTCGTGCAGCAATCCTCCTCGCTTGGCCTTGTTCACATCGAGCTTGAGTTCCCCAGCCATCATCCCGGCAAGCCAGGCCACTTCCTTGGAGTGGTCGTAGATGTTTTGCCCGTAGGAGGTCCGGTATTTCATTCGCCCCACGAGCTTCACCAGTTCCGGATGCATACCGTGGATACCGACGTCGTAAACTGCCTGCTCACCTGCCTCGACTAGCTCGGCTTCAATGCGTTCTCGTTGCTTGGCGACGACCTCTTCGATGCGCCCTGGATGAATGCGACCGTCGGTGATGAGTTGTTCGAGCGCCATGCGCGCCGTCTCACGGCGGATGGGATCGAAGCAGGAGATAATGACCGTATCCGGAGTATCATCGATGATGACGTCGACACCGGTCGCCGTCTCGAAGGCACGGATGTTTCTTCCTTCACGGCCGATGATGCGGCCCTTCATCTCATCGTTGGGCAAGGACACCGCGGAGGTTGAGATCTCGGTGGCGTGCTCGGAAGCCAGGCGTTGAATCGTCGTGGCAATGATCTTCTTGGCCTCCCGATCCGCGTTCCGTTTCGCTTCCTCCTTGAGATCTCGCACGATGGCTGCCGCATCGCTTCGCGCCTCGTCCGTAATCTCCTTGACGAGCTCGTCCTTGGCCTCACCCGCGCTGATTCCAGCGAGCTGTTCGAGCCGAGTCCGGTGCTCTGCTATGGCGTTGGTGAGTTCTTCTTCCTTGCCATGTAGGTGCTTCTCTTTGTCGCGCGCGGATTGTTCGCGGCGTTTTATTTGCGCTTCCTGCTCGTCTAGCGTGTCGTCCTTCTTGTCGAGGAGCAACGCACGCTCTTCGAGGCGACGCTCTACACGCCCCACTTCCTCCCGTCGTCCCTTTTCCTCGGATTCCCACTCTTCGCGGGACCGCATGACTTCTTCCTTACCCGCGAGCACCGTCTGCGCCTTGAGGGTTTCGGCTTCGCGCTTGGCGTCGGTCAGCAGCCGTTCCGATTGCTGCGTCGCGGCACGCCCCACCGCTTCGGCCAGGCGCCGCTCGGCCAGACGGCCGAAGTAAAAGGCCGCCCCGGCCAACACAACAGCTCCGAGTACGGCTAGCAGCACGATAGCGCCTGTGGACATAATCTATCTCCAGCGGCCGCACCAGACCCACCGGGGGTCGGGCACCGCACTCGTGTAGAGTTCGACTACAGCGGACCAGTGACGGCGCTTGTTGAAATTAGCTGCCGTCGCCAGGGGAGGCAAACAGATCGCCAGTGCCACTGGTCCGTTTTTGGGGGGGGAGCAAACGAGAAAGTTCTACCGTGAGCAGCGAAAGACGGCTGGCCATCTCACTCTCCGCCGCGCGGGCCTGGAACAACTCATCCGTGACCGCCAGTGCAGCAAGAACGGCGGCCTTGTGACTCTCCACCCGCGTGCCCACGCTCAATGCCTCTCGGAGCGCACGATCCACATGGTCGGCCACCGCGCGCGTGTACTCCTCTGAGCGCTCCGACCGGAGCGGGTACTCGTCCCCCCCGATCATCACCTTCACCACGTTCTTCTTGGTCGTCATCGGCGCGTGGCCTCCATCGCAGCCTGCTCTTCCAAAAAGCGAAGCCGCATGAGGAGTTCGTTTACCCTATCTCGAGCAAGAGCTATACGCCCACGCAGCTCCTGATTCTCCGCTTCCAACTCGGTAATCCGCTGGTACTCGTCGACGCTGCCGTGTTCGCTCCACCGCGCCCGTTCCGCCTCCGCCTTGTGTGCACGACGACGCCACGATGCCAATTCCTCGGACACGTGTCCTATGATCTTTTCGAGTTCCGTCAACGCCTGGAACTCAGGTCGCTCTTCGAGTGACACCCAATCGCTCCTCGAGCGTCTTCAACATCTTCGCCAATATCCGGTCCACTTCTCGATCGCGCAGCGTCCGATCCGCCGCCCGAAACACCAACCGCCATCCGACACTCCGACCAGACACCGCCTCACTCCGATATTCATCGAAGAGAAACGCCGCCTCGAGCAACTCCCCTCCCGCACGAGCCAGCACCTCTTCAACCTGTGAGGCGTTGACACCGTCCGGTAGGATGAGAGCCAGGTCGCGCTCTAATGGGGGTGTAGACGGCAGAGGATCGAAGCGCGCCCATCGACGGCCCCGGTCTTCCAGATCGACCTCGAAGCCGTACAGTGGGCTTGCCCAGGCCGGTCGGTCTGCCTCGAGTTCCCCCGCCCACCCCCTGACGGCACCGTCGGAATCCCGGAGAACCCATCTGCCGTCCGCCGCATCAATCGTGCCCTCGGGACCACCGACGCGGCACGCCTCCTCGAACAAACATTTCACATCCCAGAGGTCGAAATCAATGCTTTT
>JBDHDY010000111.1:0-9090 GCA_039591275.1 Gemmatimonadota bacterium
GGCGGTGACCCCATAGAGGATGCCGATCCGCTTGTGATCCGTCGTGGTAATCCAACTCCAGATCCCCGAGCGTGACTCGGTCCCGTGCGTCGAAGCCGACGCGTGAGAAGTTGCAACGGTGCCCATTGAGATTCCCTATCGCAGGCTGCTGAGATAAGCCACGAGCGCCGCGACCTCCTCTTCGCTCAGATCGACGTCGGGCATGCCTATGATCTGCCCGTCGGCTCGTCGGTCGCCCATGCCAGGCTTGACCCCGGTCGGATCGCGGAGCCAGCGGGCAAGGTTGTCAGCGGTGTTGGGCAGCACCCCTCCAGCAATGGTGGAGCGACCAGCGAGGTGCGTGAGATCGGGTCCCAACACCCCTGCTGAAACACCGCTGACGGTGTGGCACGCGATGCACGAGTGAGTCGCAGGTGTGCGGACCCGGCGATAAGCCGCCAGGCCCTGCTGCTCGAGCTCCGACAGCGAATCCGCCGTAGCGGGCACGCCGAGCTGATCGTTCACCCATTGTGCGAAGCTCGTCGAATCTTCCACTACGACCTGCAGCCGCATGTTCGCGTGCGAGTCGCCGCAGAACTCGGCGCACTGACCCAGGTACACACCCAGCGAATCTGGGGTGAATACGAGGCGTGTCGTCCTTCCCAGAATTACATCCCGCTTGCCGCCAAGCCGCGGCGCCCAAAAGCTGTGGATCACATCCGCTGATGTCATCTCCAAAACCACAGGCCGGGCTTGGGGTAGGTGTAGCTCGTTCGCCGTGACGACGCCGTACTCCGGGTAGCGGAACTCCCACCACCATTGGTGACCGATGACCTCAACAGTCAGCGCATTGTCTGGAGAGAGGTTGGCATTGCGCCAGATCGTGCGGATCGTAGGCACGGCGATGAAGACGATAATGAGGGCTGGAGCGAGGGTCCAAGCCATCTCCAGAGCTGTGTGTCCGTGGATAGGCTTGGGATCCGGCTGGCCTGGCCGCGCGCGAAAGCGCACGATTACGTAGACGAGCAAACCTTCCACCACCACGAATACCAAAACCGCCCACGCGGTGATCGTGAGGTAGAGGTCGTTGAGAGACTCGCCGAACTCGGAAGTCGGCGAGAATGTCGTTTGGGGAAACGACCCCTGGCAGCCAGCAACAAACGCTGCCGTCAGCCCCACCGCCGCAAGCCCCCAAAGCCGACGCCCGCGTCGAGGGTCATGGCGATTGATTCTCATATGACTTATGAACGGATCCTAGGTGCAGTGAATGGGGTGCTGAACATTCCCATTTAAAAACATCAGGCGCGGATGATAAAAGGACGGCGGCCCTGCGTCAACTTGATTGAAAAAAGTACGGGACCAAGAGCGGCTCCATTAACACCATCCCTTCACGGTTTCTTCATTTTCAGTCACGCAGATTGCGGTCAAACACTAGACGGAAGACACTTTTGACCACGTTACAAATGAAATACGGACTCAAGGTGGAAGTCCCCGTCACTTACGAGCGGGCCGTCGCGCGTGCGCGGGAGGAGCTGGCCAAGGAAGGGTTCGGCGTGCTCACGGAAATCGACGTGCGGCAAACCCTCAAGGCCAAGCTCGACGTCGACTTTCGGCCGTACGTGATCCTGGGCGCGTGTAACCCACCGTTAGCCCACCGGGCACTCTCAGCGGAAGTGGACGTAGGCCTCCTGCTGCCCTGCAACGTGATCATCTACCAAGGCGATTCCCCAGACACGTCGGTGGTGGCTGCCATCGATCCAGTGGAGCAATTGGGGATTACCGGTCGCAGCGATATGGAGTCCCTTGCCGGTGAGGTGCGGGCACGTCTGGACCGGGTGCTGGAGGGTGTCGGCGCAGACGGCCGCTAGCTATTGACTGGAAGCCGGAAGCTGGTATCAGCGGCCACACACACAACGAACCCCAGGCACTGGCCTGGGGTTCGTCAACCTGTAACTGTGAGGTGAAGCCTACTACAAGTCCCTACTGGCTACGACCTGCCCTGTTAACGGCGCCTGACGTTTACGTCGCCGCTCACCGACTTAAGGGAAAGACTCCCTCCACCGCCACCAATCGTCCCACGGATGTTCTGACCAATGAACTGGGAACGGCGTCCCTCCATGGTGATGGCGAAATCGGAATGCAGCTCGCCCGAGAGGGACTCGAAGAACACATCGGCGCGGAGATCTTGCGGCACGGCGATGTCCACGTCACCGCTGACGGTGTGGAACTCCAGTTCCCCCTCCCAGGTACCCTGCCCCATCGTCACGCTGATGTCGCCGCTCACCGTAGAACCGTGGGCGATTCCCGAGGTCGTGATGTCGATGTCGCCGCTCACTGAAAAAGCCTCTACATCACCCTCAAGCCCGACTGCCTCGACGTCACCGCTCACGCTGCGTCCCACGAACTTGACGCCTGCTGGCACATGCACCTGGAATTCGACTTCCACGTCCAGGTCCCTCATGTTGCCATTGTCGCCGTCCCCGGCCTCGCAGGAAGCCGACCGGCCCCGCCGGCCCGGGTAGAGGGCGCAAACTGTCACGCCGTCGGCGTGTTCAACGAGGTCGATTTCGACTTCATCAAAATCACTGCTCCTGCCGTGCTTAGTCGCCACGACCTCGAACCGATCTCCCGACGCCTTCATCGCATGGACCGATCCACTGATGCCTTTGACCTCGAGGACCTTTCCGGCCGCGAGATCCCCATTCCAGCGGTACTCTCCGCCGACCGCCTCGTAGTGTTCATCGTCGCCGCAAGTGGCACATCCGCGATCGTGCTCTACGCGCGGGCTCGTCTCCACCACCACGGTCCGAGATTCACCTGGGATCTTGGAAACCCATGAAGAACGTGTGAACCACACCAATGCCCCGGTGAAGAGTGCCAAAGTGATGATCATTCTCATGGCTGCACCTCATTCCCATAAGCTTCTGGCCACCGACCACCGGAGGCCGTTCCCAGTCTGCGCATCCTGAACATCGTTCGTGGGCCGCATGGCGCAAGGCGGAGGGGCTCAGTTCCCTCTCACATCAGCTCACTGCCACAGTTTCTTCTACGATGCGGCCGTCAAAAAGGTTCACATTCCGAGCGGCGTGCTGCGAATACCGCGGGTCGTGCGTAACCATGCAAACCGTCGCCCCGTCCCGGTGGAGCTCATTCAGGAGCATCATGACAGCTTCGCCGTTTGCAGAGTCCAGATTCCCGGTGGGCTCGTCCGCGAGCAAGATAGCTGGGTCTCCGGCTACGGCCCGGGCAACCGCCACCCGCTGTTGCTGCCCCCCGGACAACTGAGCCGGGTAATGACGCACCCGATGGGACATCTCCACCCGCTCCAAAGCCTCAGTCACCCGCCGCCGTCGCTCGTCCGCCGCTATACCGCGGTACTTGAGAGGTAGCTCGACGTTCTCGAAGACCGACAGATCGCCGATCAGGTTGAACGCCTGGAAAATGAACCCGATTTCCCGATTTCGCACCCGAGCGCGCTGCCCGGCCGTCAGACGTGACACATCCGTACCGTCCAGCCGGTACCGGCCGCTCGAAGGGGTGTCCAGCAGGCCCAGAATCGAGAGCAGGGTGGTCTTCCCACAGCCTGAAGGCCCTGCGATCGCCACATACTCGCCCTGCCCGATCACCAAATGTATCTCCGAGAGAGCGTGAGTCTCGACGTCGTCGGTCTCGAAGACCTTTCTGACGCTGGAGAGCTCAATCAGCGACGCTGGTGCTTCCATCCGGATCCTCTCCGATGCCCTTGGGCCACATGATCTTCTGAAAACTTCAGCTCGAACATTGCCATGTCGCGGGGCCGTTCGGCGATTCACACAGATTGGATACCTCAAGCCGCGGAAAGGTTGCGAGGGCCTCATGGGACCTCGTACAGCCGGTCAGCGAGGCAGCTTCCCCTCGACTCCCCCCACCGATCTCCACTCTCCCTCGTCACTCCCTCCCTTGGCAGCCGGGCCCACGGTACTTTGCAGACGTATGGATGACGTCTTTCGGCGAGTTGTGGCCGCTCTTTCAGCGGATTACCGAGTCGAGCGCGAGATCGGTAGGGGCGGTATGGCCACGGTCTACCTCGCCAGGGACCGGCGGCTGGACCGCCAGGTCGCCATAAAGGTCCTGGATCCGACCTTTGTGTCGCGGCTCGCCCGCGAGCGATTCCTGCGGGAAGTGGACCTTTCGTCAAAGCTCACCCATCCGCACATCGTTCCGATTTTCGCGGCCGGCGAGGCGGACGGACTGCTCTACTACACCATGCCCTTCATCGAGGGTGAGACTCTCCGCCACAGGCTGCAGCGCGAGGGCCCTCTTCCCATCATGAAGGCCGTCGAGATCGGCATCGAGGCCGCCGACGCTCTCGCCTACGCGCACGGGCAAGGAATCGTGCATCGGGACATCAAGCCAGAGAACATCCTCTTATCGGGGGAGCATGCCGTGGTGGCCGACTTCGGCATCGCCCGGGCGGTCCGGGAGGCAGGGGGTGTTCAGCTGACTCAGTCCGGAATCGCGATTGGGACGCCGGCCTATATGAGCCCGGAGCAGGCGTTGGGGAGCGGCGAGGTGGATGGTCGAAGCGATATCTACAGCCTTGGTTGCGTGCTTTACGAGATGCTATCCGGGCAGGTCCCCTTCGCGGGTCCCACGCGCCGCGCTGCCATGGAACTCCAGGCGACGTGGCGGCCACCGCCGTTGCGCTCAGTGGCTCCGGGCATCCCGTCCTTCGTGGAAACGGTGGTCATGCGCGCGCTCTCAAGACAGCCTGAAGAGCGATATCCAAGCGCCGCCGAGCTGTCTCGTGACCTGCGGGAGGTGGAGGCGGTCCTCACCACCGGCCAGCGCTCGGGTGCATGGGGAAAGCCCCAGGAAGCCTGGACGAAGCTCCTGGCCTACGTTGGTGTGCTGGCTGTGCTGGTGGCGGGGGCATATGGGATCAGTAGCGGCCTGAGGGCGGGCTCCGAGGCAAGCGACCGCAAGATGCTCGTCGTGCTGCCATTTGAGCACCTCGGCACCGACGAGTACGACTACTTCGTGGACGGGATCACCGAGGAGATCACGAGTAACCTGGCGAGTATCGACGGGCTCGGGGTGATCTCGCGGACGAGCGCCCTCCGCTTCCAGGGGACTCCCAAGACCATTCAGGAAATCGGGAATGAGCTGGACGTGGAGTACGTGCTGGAGGGGACCGTTCGCACAGAGCTGTCGCCAGGTGGGACCGGTCGGATCCGGGTCACCCCTCAGCTCATCCGGGTGAGTGACGACACCCATCTTTGGGCGTCGAGGTTTGACGCAGCGCTCGAGCCGGGTGACCTCTTCCGTGTGCAGTCGCAGATCGCCGAACAGGTCGCCCAGGCTCTGGATCTCACCCTGTTTGCAGGGGACGGGCGTGGTTCGCAGCGAAGCCCCACGGAAAATGCCGAGGCATACGAGTACTATCTGCGGGGCCTGGATCTCTGGAACCGAGGTGTGCTGGGATTTGCGGACAACGATCGCCTTCTGGCCATCGAGATGTACGAGCGCGCCGTGGCGCACGACCCGGAGTTCGCCCTAGCGTACGCCAGGCTTGCCGGGGCACACAGCTGGGCATTCTCTGCGTACCTAGACCGTAGCGAGACTCGGCTGACCAGCGCCGAGGCGGCCGCGCAGCGGGCTCTCGAACTCGATCCAGATCTTCCGGAGGCGATGGTGGCGCTCGGCTGGATTCACGTGTCTCGCAGTCGCGACTATGACCGGGCGCTCGGACTATTCCAGCGTTCCCTCGAGGTCGATGCCAACCATGTGGATGCCCTATACGGAATGGCGTGGGTGGAGCAGCGCCGTGGGAACCTCGATCGGGCTTTGGAACTGTTTCAGCGGCGACTCGAGCTCGATCCCCTCTCGACTCACGCCACGTTGAACGTGGGAACGACTTTTCTGACACTCCGCAGGTACGAAGAAGCAGAGGCGTACTACAGCCGTGCGGTTTCCCTCGCCCCCGATCTGTATCTGCCGTATGCCCGCCAGGCCCAGCTGTATCTCATTTGGCGCGGCGACGGCGAGCGCGCACAGGTCGTGCTCCGGGATGCGGCTCAGAAGATCGGACCATCGGAGTTCATCGTCCGTTTCGCCAACGACTGGCGGCCGTTGATCCGTTCGTTGAGCGACGAATATCTGGAGACTCTCGAGAATCTCTCGCAGAGCGCTTTCGGAGCAGACACGGCCCGATATCACATCCTCAAGGCGATGATTCACGCACAGCGGAGTGCCGACCACCAAGCCACTGTCCATTACGATTCCGCTCGGGTCGTGCTGGAGCGTCGGTTGGCCATCTGGCCGGAGAACCCGGAATATCACAGCGAGCTTGGTCTCGCTTACGCTGGGCTAGGGCGCGTCGAAGAAGCCGTGCTGGAGGGACAGCGGGGTGTTGCGCTCGCCCGCGACATTGGAAACGTTCAGCAGGCCAACGACCGGAGTCAGGATCTCGCTGAGATTTACCTCCTGGCGGGACGGTGGGATGCATCCGTCGATCAGATCGCCACGCTCCTGAATACCGCATCTCGGATCTCAGTTCCGCTGTTGCGGGTAGATCCGCTTTGGAATCCCCTCCGCTCCAATCCCAGATTTGCTGAGTTGCTCAGCGGATCCTGATGTCGGCTCGGGATGGGATGGGAACGACATGCTAAGGAATAACAATGAAAAAGTTTCTGCTCCTTTTGTTCGCGGCACTCCTCATACTCACCGGGGTGATCACTTTCCGCACTGTGACGTTCACCTCTCGCCAGGTCGAGGTTCAGCGGGTCACCGACATTGAGGTGCCCGAGGAGGAGGTCGCACAGCGCCTGGCCGGCGCACTCACGTTTCGGACGATTTCGCACCAAGACTCGACCCAGTTCGACAGCACTGCTTTCTTCGGTCTCCACCGATATCTCGAAGAGCACTTTCCAGGCGTGCACACGACGCTTCGCAAGGAAGTCGTAAACAGATACAGCCTGCTGTTCACGTGGCGTGGGACCGACGGTACGGCGCAGCCCTTCCTGTTGATGGGTCACATGGACGTCGTACCCGTGGAGACAGGCACGGAAGAGGATTGGACACACGACCCCTTCGGTGGCGAGATCGCGGAAGGCCACATCTGGGGCCGTGGCGCCATGGACGACAAATCCAGCGTTATGTCGATCCTCGAGGCGGTCGAGCTCTTGATCGCACAGGGCTTCCGGCCGCGCCAGACGGTGTATCTCGCTTTCGGCCACGACGAGGAAGTGGGTGGGGGGACCGGAGCAGCTGAAATAGCCGAGCTACTGGGAGTCCGGGGCGTTGACCTCGAGTTCGTAGTCGATGAGGGAGGTGCAGTCCTCGAGCCGGGGCTCATGCCGGGGCTCGACGAAAGGGCCGCGGTCATCGGTATTGCCGAAAAAGGGTATGTGTCCGTTGAGCTCAGCGTCGAGACAAGTGGTGGGCATTCGTCGGTTCCACCGCCCCAGAGCGCAGTCGGCATCCTGAGCGCGGCCATTCAAAGGCTCGAGCGGAACCACCCCAAGGCCAGCTTGGCCGGTCCTACGGGGCTCATGTTCGAGCACTTGGGACCGAGCATGGCGTTCGTGCCAAGGGCGTTTCTCGCCAACCGATGGTTGTTTGAGTGGCTGCTCAAGCGACGCCTGGCCGCGGCACCGGAAACGGACGCGATGATGCGCACAACCACCGCGGCAACCATGTTCCAGGCCGGCGAGAAAGAAAACGCACTTCCCATCAACGCGCGCGCCGTCCTGAACTTCCGTATTATCCCTGGAGACAGCATTGCGGGCGTACTCGACCACGTGCGTCGCACTGTCGACGATGAACGCGTGACGGTTCACCGCATCGGTTTTGCGAGCGAGCCGTCGCCTGTTTCCTCGATAGAATCCGAGGCGTACGTCACGCTCCAGGAAGCCATCCGGCAGATTATTCCCGGTACAGTGGTCTCACCCTATCTCGTCATCGGCGGTACTGACTCGCGCCACTACCAAGGCATTGCCGACAACGTGTATCGCTTCAAAGCCACACGCGTGGGCGATGGCGACTTCAGGCGCGTACACGGCACCGACGAACGGATAGGGATCGAGACCTACGCCGAGCAAGTGAAGTTCCTGGTGCAGCTCATCCGGAGGGCTGGAACGTAAGAAAGAGAGCGGGGAGCGGGGAGCGGGAGCAGACGATGTCGGACGAGGTCCGATCTGTCCTCCAAATCATCGGTACCCCAGTCGCAGACGCCAGCCCCCGCTCCCCGCTCCCTGCTCCCCGCTCCTTCCCCTGTGTGCCGTATCACGTCCTTCGATGACGGAACGTTGTATCCTGACTCGGAACAGCCTACGCCACCTCGGAGGCCCCATGCGGACCGCGATGCTTCTGATGACCGCCCTGCTTCTGTGTGTCGCCTGTACGGACAAGAAGGAGCCCAACGAAGGCGAGCGGACCCTCTCGCAGCGTGAGCGAGACAGCATCATTGGACAGTCAGCCCTGCCCGGAGCGCGCGGCGTTCGCGGTGCGCTTTCGGCCGCAGACTCGGCGCGGGCCAGGGCGGATAGAGCCAGCCAAATCCGCTGACACAGCGGCCAGCTGTGTGCGGCCGGCTGCGGTTCGACATCGGTAGCCGGCCGTTGCTAGCTGGTGCTTGAAGACTCCCTCTTCCCCCCAATTCTCGCCAGCCATCTCTCTCGGCCTCGTGGCCTCATGACTCGCCGAGTCAGTGTCCCCACCGTAGTTTCTGACAGTTGCATCAGGCCCGCCGATGCGCGAACCGACTCGACACTAATGCAGGAATCAATCATGGATAAATCGACCGCAAGGAAGCTCTGCCGGCTCAGCGCTGCAGCAGCCACCGTCCTACTGGTTCCCGTTTCTGTTATCGCCCAGGACGCTAGACCGGCGGGATTCTCTCACGCCAACGCATCGCGCCAGGCATCCTTGGAACGTCAGATCATGGGGTTCCCCGACGCCGCACGGATGTTGGTGTACCACCGGGCCATGACCGCAGAACCGCATCACGCCGGCACACCGGCCAACGAAGAAACGGCGCAATATTTTGCTGAGCGGCTCCGGGAATTTGGGTTCGACTCCATCATCATGAATCGCTATGAGGTATTGCTCCCACGACCGATCGAACGGGAC
>JBDHDY010000112.1:0-12691 GCA_039591275.1 Gemmatimonadota bacterium
ACTGGCCCGACAACTGGAACAAGAAGTTGCGCGACTCAACCGCAAACCCTGCGGAGTAGCCAAAGCCTTGGTGCCCCCCCAAGATGATACCTGCACGGAGCGGGAATTGGCGAACGAATCGCCAGGTTGTCCCGATATCGACGGCAAGCGGGGTTTTGAAGTCCCCTGTGAAGGGTGCGGTAGCACTCAAGTCGATCTGGAGAATACGATTGGCCCATGCGCTCGCCGAAAACCGCACGATCCGCGGCAGGGTCACACGCACATCCATCGTGTCCTGAGCGGTGAGCTCGAGAGTATCAAGTGCCTCGTTGACGTCGTCGACGTTCGTGGCTTGCACGTCGAGTATGGCTCTCTTGATCGAGACGTCCGGCACCGTCACAGTTGCTCCCAGGTTGGCCACCATCAGCTCGACAGCCAGACCAGATGAGGGCCATTCACCGCGGACCAGAAAATCCGAAGCAAGACCAATCTCGCCGAGCGCCTGGGCCCGGTCGAAGAAGTCGCTGAATTCTTGTATGTCGTCGGTGACCGCCACCTCGACGTCGAGGTTGGCGGCGATGGAATCTCCCGTGAGCAGAACCCTGCCGCCATTGGCGAGCCGCGAGTGCGCACGCGCGTACACCGGCGCGACCACCAGCCGCATGCCAAACCCAAGCACCAGTTGAACACCGTCAGGCGACCCCAACGGGTTAGTGCGGAGAACACCGTGTACGCCGCTCTCCAAAGTCACGATGCCCACGCCCTGTGATTCACCCAACGAAAAGGATTGGCGGGCACCATTGCCGTCTCTCATCAGAGCAATGGCATCGTCATCAATCTCAAATGCTCCGTAACCTCTCGCCACTAGTCCCGTAATCCCCACACTCACGCGGCTCCCAAAGGCAGCACTTATCGCGAGGCCAGCTTCGCCTTGCGCCTGGCTACCGAAGCCACTTCCGCTCGGAATGAGCGTGACCATGTCCAGAAAGTCGCCCATTTGAAACGCGTTCGTATCGCTAAGGAACTTGATCGCACCCAAATCCCCCATGTCCAGCGCGTTGTTCTCGCCGGACACTCCGCCGGAAATTATCAAGCCCCAATGGGGGATCATGGCGTAGCGGAAGGGATCAACCCGGAACTGCGACGTGCGACGATATCCCATGTCCACTCCACGCGCCTGCGCACCTTCCGGCACCGCTTGGGCAGCGAGCGGTGGAGTAACACTAACAAGCAGTACCCAAATAACCGCCAATATGCGCCGCTGCATGATTCAGTTCCCCCGCCGGATTATGACTTCTACACTTGCATCCACCGTCACCTGGTCTCCGACGCGAACTGCCCCCCTCCCGCTGCCACCCGTTCCAGGCAGCAACTGGACTCGAAGCGCCGCCGTGTACACAGAGTCCAGCAAGACTCGGGAAGGCATCCAACGACACAGCGTTCAGCAACACTGCGTTGGGTAGGGCAAAGACATCGACGTTGTCGCCGAGGGAATCCGGTGCCAGGGCAATTTGGATGGTCGCGCCCCAGGGCGTCGTATTCTCTGCGGCCACGAGCGCCACTGCACTGACCAGGCGGTCCGCGATGTCGTCGGCGTCAGCCGAATCGATGCTGCTAACACCCTGCACCGCTTCATTCCGCGTAAACGATACCCCCGTAGGGGGAATCGTGACGTCTAGAGCCACAACTAGGTTGAAGTTGAAAGCGAGCAAATCCGGAACTGCCGGACCCTGAGTAGTCGTCCCCTGCGCGACCAATGCCACCCTCTCGTTGTCGAGCAGCGTGTGCAGGATGCCATCCGCAAACGCCGCCGCCTGAATGCTCACAACGTGCGTTGTGTCTGGCGGGCTGCTCTGTGGAATCGAGAGCGTCGTTAGCCCGGGATCTGCGAGCAAGACCTCTATGGGGGTGCTGCTGCCATCCAACACGAACGGCTGTCCGGGAACATCGACCCGGACAGCCCGCAGCAAGAAATTGTCAAACTGCAGCGCGGTGTTAGGATCCCGCTGGAATACAAACTCGAGGGTCGCGTCGTTGAGACTCGACTGGTCTATGGGTTCCTTCATGTCACCGAGTCTGTTGGTCTCGGCGGTATCGACAGGGCCCGATTGTTGATTTGCAAACGCGACGCCTTGCGTCACCGGGAACGAGAAGTTGCTGCCCGTAACGCCCACTGCTAGCACGCCTCCGGCTGTAGAGGTAGTGTCTTCCTCCTCCAGCAACTGCGCAATGGAGAATGTGTCCTCCGTCAACGGGAGAAGCAGGGTGAGATTCCCGGTCGCATTCCGACCCAGCCGGTCCCGGGCCTCTGTGATGGAGCCTGGCTCGCACGCAACGGCGCCTACTGCCACCGCGGCCGTCACGGCCATCATCGTGAAGATTCTCGGTCTGATCATGGTCTTCCTACATTGGCCGGGCGAGCCGACCGCCAAGGTATCCATCCTCTGATCACCCCTCCAGCCGAGTAGAAGCCGTTAATGAGTTGCCAGAGCGTCGCTTACAGCTCTAAAACGGTCCCTCAAGCTCACGTCGCCCGGGGGGGCGGTCAAGTGCACAGGTCACAATTCATTGTGTGGTCCGCCGCATTGCCGCAACACCCGGGCATCGCTAGCTTGGCAAGCGATGCCCACAACTCAGACCTCTGAAACGTCGATCCGAGACCGGCTCGAACGGCTCGTCGCGGCCGGAATTCGAATCCATGGCGAACGCTCCCTCGAGCGGGTCCTCCATCAGATCGTGGACTCGGGCCGTGAGGTGATCGAGGCCAGATATGCCGCCCTCGGCATCCTGGCCGACCACGGCAAAAGCCTCGAGCAATTCGTTACGAGCGGCATCTCGGACGAAGAGGCTGCGAGGATAGGCCAGCTTCCTCAGGGCCGCGGGCTCCTCGGAGTCGTGATCGACAACCCCGAGCCGATTCGTCTCCGAGAGGTCTCCGAACACCCCAAATCGGTGGGCTTCCCTCCAAACCATCCCCCCATCAGATCGTTTCTGGGTGTCCCCATCGTCGGGCGCGACGGCCCCATCGGCAACTTGTACTTGGGAGAAAAACAGGGGTCGGATGAGTTCAGTGAGGAGGACGAATCGATCGCCGTCATGCTTGCGGCGCAGGCAGCGGTGGCGGTGGAAAACGCCAAACTCCACGAGGAAGCCCACCGCCTACTCAGCAAACTCACCAAGGTACAGCAGCTCAGGGATCGTTTCTATGCCATGATGAGTCACGAGCTTCGCAACGCGCTCATGGCGGTCCACGGGTGGGCCGACCTGTTCCTCAGAAGCTACCGAAACGAGCCCCCACGGGCCGCTCGCGAGGCGTACGAGTCAGCCGAGGACGCTATCAAGCTGCTGAATGATCTGCTGGACCTCAGCCGCTTGGACGCGAACAGGCTCCAGATCGTCCCCAGGCCGGCCGACGCCTGGGATCTCGTCGAAGACGCCGTGAACGCGGTGGAGCCCACGGCAGGGCGTGCCGGGGTCGGCCTCCGCACCCCAGCCAAGAAACCCTCGTGCCCGTGCCGGACCGACGCCACCCGGGTTCGGCAGGTCCTGGTGAACCTGCTCTCAAATGCGGTACGGTTCAGCCCGGAGGGCAAGGCGGTGAAAATCTCTCTCCGGTCGGCAAGTGATGCGCTGACCTTTGAAGTGGTGGATCGGGGCCCCGGCATCCCGCCGGAGGACCATGAAGCGATCTTCGAGGAGTTCTACCAGGCCAACCACCGCGACGCTCGGGACCGGGGAACCGGTTTGGGGCTTTCCCTCTCCCGGCGCCTCGCCCGTCTCCTGGGTGGGGATGTCCGGGTGCACAGTAAACCCGGCTCCGGCTCCCGCTTCACGTTTGAGATCGCCCGCGATCTCGGTGAGGAGTGACCTCGCAGTCCCACCCCACGGCCCTTGACACCGGGGCGCAATTCTAAAGAATCCTTCATAGTTGATTCAGCACCTAATCAGTCGCTTTCGCTTAGCCTTGGCCCTGCAATGCGAATACTCGTGGTAGAAGACGACCGGAAAGTTGCGGGGTTCATCGAGATGGGCCTCCGCGAGGAAGGGTACGCGGTTGACGTGGCCCCCGACGGCGAGGAGGCGACCGTACTCGCCCACGTGAACGAATACGACGCCATCCTCCTCGACCTAATGCTGCCGAAAAAGAACGGCCTGCAGGTGACCACGGAGCTTCGCCGTGAGGGCAGGAGAACGCCGATCCTCATGTTGACTGCCCGCGAAGCCACCGAGGACATCGTTCGAGGTCTCGATGCCGGGGCAGACGACTATTTGACCAAGCCCTTCAAGTTCGACGAGTTGCTGGCGAGGTTGCGAGCGCTCGTGCGCAGGGGTGGGGCCGCACGTCTCGAACGCCTCACCTACGGTCCTCTGGAACTCGATCGCCTAAAGCACGGGGCCAAGATCGACGGCAAAGAACTCGACCTCACTCCGAGGGAGTTCCACCTCCTCGAGCACTTCATGCTCCACCCCGACGAAGTGGTGCGACGCACCGAATTGCTCGAGAAAGTCTGGGACATGCACTTTGACCCGGAGAGCAACGTTGTCGACGTCCATGTCGGAAACTTGCGTCGCAAGCTCCGGGAAGCTGGCTACGGCGATCTCGTGCGAACGGTCCGCGGTGTCGGATTCTGCCTCAAAGCAAACTCCGAGCGCAACTGATTGAAGCTGCACTGTATTCGGGACCCCACGCAGGGGTGGTGTACACACCCCGGGCAAATTGATGCGTTCGCTCCGCCGCCTGTTGGCCGTACGGTTCACCCTCACGATGGTGATCACCTTGTTGGTGATCGGCGGTGCGGTGTATCTCGTAACTCAGCGAACGCTGCACCAGCAGCTCGATCAATCACTGGCGAGCTTTCTCGACGTTGATCTAGCAACCCTCACGCCGTTTCGGGCAGACCGAAACGAATCCCCCACAACGTCCCTGGATGTCTTCATCGAGCGCGTCAACCGCTTCGTCGTGCGACGCGACTGGGAGGGTGCAGTAGTTGCAGCGAACACACCGCACGCCATCACCGTGCCTTTCGATGCAGGAGCGGTTGTGCTGGCCAGAGCCGGCGAGGTAGTGTGGCGCACGGAACGTTGGGACGACCTTCAGCTGCGCTCCGTCTACGCCCCTGGTCGTAGCGGAGTCGGCGTCGTGCATGTGTCAGCGTCGTTGGAACCACTCAACGCCGTGACTCGGAACTTGTTGCTGTTCGTGTTGACGGCGATCGTCCTGGGATCGGCGGCGACTCTTTTCGGAGCCATGTGGCTGAGCCGATCGGCGGTGACACCGATGCGCGACATCACCGCTCAGGCCAAAGCGATTTCGCCTGGTGCTGTGGGCCAACGGATCACCGCCCATGCCGACATTGCTGAGGCTGCCGGGTTGGTGACCGTGCTCAACGACGTCCTCAAGCGCCTTGACCGGATGGTGGAGGCTCAACGCCGGATGATCGAAAACGCAGGACACGATCTTCGAACGCCCATTACGGCAATGCGGGGAGAAATGGAGGTGGCCCTCCGGGGACAGCGCACCCAGGAAGAATACCGCGCCGTGCTGACCAGTGCTCTAGAGGAGCTGGATCGCCTGCATTACATCAGCGACGCTCTTGCGACCCTGGCTAGAATCGAAGCTGGTGAGGCTAGGCTGCGTCTGCTTCCCACCGACGTGGCAGGTTTGCTCGAGAGCGCGATGCGCCGCGCGGCAACGCGCGCAGGCTCCCGACAGCTGGTGTTCGACCCGCCAGAGGACCTTGATACCTCTGCACAGGTGGATGCCGGCATGATCGAGTTGCTTTTCAACCACCTACTCGACAACGCCGTGGAACACACGCCGGACGGCACTTCAGTACGTGCTCACGTAGACGCAAACGCTGAAGAAATTCGCGTGATAGTGGAAGACGACGGCCCGGGATTGCCGGCCGACGTGTTACCGCACTTGTTTGACAGGTTCTTTCGAGGCGATCTGGCCCGATCTCGCTCAGCCGGTGCAGGGCTTGGGTTGTCGGTGAGCGCAGCAGTCGTGGCGGCTCACCGAGGCAACATCGACGCGGGCCGAAGTCAGCAAGGGGGCCTGATGGTGGTCGTTACACTGCGACGAGACCCCGCACTTCAGAGTGTTCCTGAGGGGGCAGAGGGTCAGCTGGCCCAAGCCGCCGCACAACACCCGGCAAGCGCACGAGCAGGGCGACCCCTCACGTAAAGCCGCAGGCGCGCTTCGCGCATTTCACCGCTGGTTAGGATCTATTCTTCGACCATGAATGCGTAGCGGTAGTCCGTCGGCGGAACGTAATTCTCTTTTATGGTACGAGCAGACACCCAGCGAACAAGATTCAACATGGACCCCGCTTTGTCGTTAGTCCCACTCGCTCTGGCCCCGCCGAAAGGCTGCTGTCCCACTACCGCACCCGTAGGCTTGTCATTGACGTAGAAGTTGCCTGCCGCATACCGCAGTACCTTGTGGGCGTCGGCGATCGCCTGGCGGTCGTTCGCGAACACCGCACCCGTGAGGGCGTAGGGCGACGTACTATCCACCAACGCGAGCGTTTCTTTCCACTCACCTTCCGGGTAAACGTAGATCGTGACCACCGGACCGAAAATCTCTTCGCACATAGTGCGGAAGTCTGGCCGCTGCGCTTGGATGACCGTGGGGCGAATGAAGAACCCCTGTGAGTCGTCAGACTGACCACCTGCAAGGATGTCCGCGTCGCTCGAGCTTCGCGCGTCTTCGATGTACTCCACAATGGTATCGTATGCTGGTCGATCGATCACGGCTCCCATGAAGTTGCGGAAGTCCACGGGATCGCCCATTCCTATGCCGTTCACCTCGTCGATGAGTCTGTCTTTGAATGTCCTCCACATGGTGTCGGGCACGTAGACTCTAGAGACAGCCGAGCACTTCTGACCTTGATACTCAAAGCTCCCTCGTACGACGGCAGTAAGGAGAGCGTCAGGATCTGCGCTGGCGTGTGCAATGATGAAGTCCTTTCCGCCCGTCTCGCCAACGAGGCGGGGATAGGAACGATATCTCGCTATGTTGCCGCCAACCGTTCGCCACATCGTCTGGAAGGTCGACGTCGATCCCGTGAAGTGGATGCCCGCTAGATCGGCGTGGTTAAGCGCCACACCGCTCAGTGTTGCGCCAGTCCCCGGCACGAAGTTGATGACTCCTGGCGGCATCCCGGCTGCCTCGAGCAGACGTGCGATGTAGTACCCGGAGAAAACTGTGGAACTCGCCGGTTTCCAAACGACCGTGTTGCCCATGAGGGCTGGCGCAGTGGGCAGATTTCCGGCAATCGACGTGAAGTTGAACGGAGTGACGGCCAGAACGAAGCCCTCGAGCGGTCGATACTCTATCCGATTCCACATCCCAGGAGATGAGACAGGCTGCTCCTCGTAAAGGCGTTCGGCGAAATGCACATTGAAACGGTAAAAGTCGATCACCTCACAAGCGGCATCTATCTCAGCCTGGTGTGCGGTCTTGCTCTGACAGAGCATGGTGGCGGCATTGATAACGGGTCGCCAACTCCCCGCCAGAAGATCAGCGGCCTTGAGGAGCACGGACGCGCGATCCTCCCACGGCCACGAGGACCACTCACGATGGGCTGATGACGCCGCCCTGATGGCCTGCTCCACCTCGGGCCGACCAGCCCGGTGCCACGTCGCAAGCTTGTGACCATGGCGGTGCGGCATGACCGCAGTGACGGTGTCGCCGGTCCGTACTTCCTGGCCTCCGATCAGCAACGGTATCTCGATCTCCTCCGAGGCCATTTCGCCAAGTTTCTTCTTGAGCTCCTCACGGTCTGGTGCACCCGGGAGGTACGAGCGCACGGGTTCATTGACAGGAATGGGCATCTGTATGTCACCGGACATATCGGACTCCTCGAATGCGGCACCCTAAGGGGACCGGACTCGGAAAGTTTTGCATTGGACGGGAAAGCGGACCTAAAGATGTAAAGGCGGACGCTCGGAGGCCAGGCAGTCAGCTGCCAGCGACCAGCTGCCGGCGACCGGCCGAACATTTGACATTATCAGCTCGGAGCCGTCGACTCTCAGCCAAAGCAGGAGTTGGCAGCCGGCAGCTGGTCGCTGGCAGCCTAGAAATAAAGGTGAAGCTCTACACTCACCTTGTCTTGCTGTCCGCTCGCCTGGGGGATGTCGTCTAGAAGCGTGTAGAACCCTGAGAGCTGGAGGAACGGAATAGGGAATGCCTCGAGGCCGAACCGCATGCGGATCCGCTGATCTTCGGGCACATCAACATTCCGATCGTGATACCCATACGTCACTTTGGCGTTGAAACCGCGCCTCAGTAGTACGTTGCCCTCGCCATACGCTAGGAATTGATCCCTATCCTGCCCGAGGATCCAATCCGCCTCGCCCAAGACCGCTAGTGATCCGACGTTGAACCCGGCAAAGCCACCGACGACGTTCTGCCGATCCGCGGCCCCGTTATCGTGTGAGGCTGAAGCACCGATCCGGAACCTGCGCGTGATCCAGGCGGCGCTTCCGGTGATCTGCTTGGCATCGTCGTTCTCGGACGCCCCCTGCGCCCCATTTGTGACCGCGATGACCACTGAAAGCGGCCCGGGCTCAATTCCCACCTCAACTCCTTGATCCGGTGTCCGATAACTGAATCCGGTAAGGTCCCGGATGAACTCCTGGTCGTCCACAACCCGCAGCCCATAGGGGAGCAGAAACTTCCCCGCCTTGGCATAGCCGTTGAGCGGCAGATCCTCGACCAGTGCAAAGAGCTCCCTTGCACTTGCCCGGCCAGGACCCACCGTCTCGTCGATGTACAGGGCCAACACGCGCCGGATGAGCCTTGCCTCGAGCATGACATTGGCCTTGTCAGTGTCGATCGAAGTTCGCGGCGTGGCATCAGTGACGGTACCCGAAGCCAGAATACGGACGTCCGCGCCTACAGAAAGCCAATCGTTCAGCAGGCGGTTGCGGAACTCATATCCTTGGTTGCGTGCAGGGAGCTGAGTTTGGGCGAAGGCAATTCCAAAATCATTCCGAGCACCACCGCCGGTCCTGTTCACATGGCACGCGGAGCACTTGAGCCCCGTCCTGACGGAGAGATACGGCTCCTTAGTTGCATCTAGGGTGCTGGGAAAAGCCAGCCCCACGGTCAGGCACGCGAACGCGGCCAAGCTCACCACCCGTAACATGCGGGTACCCCCCTGTTCATTTCCGTCGTTTAGGGAACGCCAACGCATCCGGTCAGTTGTCCTTGGCACCGTCTGTTATCCAGGCCCGGATGATGTCAATCTCACTCTGAGGCAGGGCACCCGTACCGAGGGGCATCCGCTGTCCCGAGCCCCCGACAGTTGCCTGAGTACCCTCGATTTTGTGGACGAGGTAGCTCATCTCCGGATCCCCCGGCGTCACACGGTTCATCGAGGGCAACTCTGTGGACGGCACGCCAACGATGTTGGGAAACGCTTGTCCTTCGGAGAGATTCTGGCCCCGCTGTGGCTGGGCCCCGGCATGACAACCACTCGAGGCGCAGTTGTCCGTGAAGATGGGCTGAACATCGCCGGAGAGTGTTACAGCCGCCGGCAGCGGCGGCGACCCTCCTCCATTGGGGTTCCCCTGCTCATCCAGCCCGGTCCCTTCACCGGCGCACGCCACCACGACTATCAGGGCCGGGGCCGAGGTGAAGATCCTCAAAGCTCTTGACGTCATAGACTTTGCCTCCGCAGGCCACGAGTGAGCGACGGCGGCTACACGGATTGGCAATACCGGGCGTGATCCCACGCCAACAATACCGGGCGTGATCCCACGCCAATGGTTTGACTATCAGTTTACTCCGATATAGCAGTACAGTTCCGGGAATTGGCACCTACAGCTACTGGGGATCCTGCATGTCACCAGCTCGCCCGCATATCGTCATCGTCGGAGGAGGGTTTGGGGGACTTTACACCGCCCAGTTTCTCAAGCGGGCGCCGGTTGACGTAACTCTCGTTGACCGGCGGAACTTCCATCTATTTCAGCCATTGCTCTACCAAGTGGCGACCGGGGGCCTTTCTCCAGGCGATATTGCATCTCCCGTGCGCTGGGTCCTGCGGCATCAACAGAACGCCCGGGTCCTCCTGGCCGAAGTTGTCGACCTCGATGTCGACTCACGTCGCGTGATCCTGAGCGACGGCGCGATCGGCTATGACACGCTCGTCGTGGCGGCAGGGGTAACGCATCACTATTTCGGCCGCGATGAGTGGGCGGAGTGGGCGCCCGGCCTGAAGACGATCGAAGACGCCACGCACATTAGGCGCCGAGTGCTCACTGCGTTCGAGGCCGCTGAGCGGGAACCAGATCTCCAGCGGCGTCGCACATGGCTCACCTTCGCCGTCGTGGGCGGGGGACCGACGGGCGTGGAACTCGCCGGCGCTCTGGGAGAGCTCGCCAACGACACGCTCAAGGGGGACTTTCGCACAATAGACCCGACCGAGGCACGCATACTCCTCATCGAAGGAGCTGATAGGGTCCTTCCGACGTACCCGGCCGATCTCTCCGAGCGGGCAGCGCGGTCGCTTGGCCGCCTGGGCGCTACGGTTCGCCTAAACACACTCGTGACAGAGATCGATGAAGAGGGAATCACGGTGACCACCGATGGCGTGGCGGAGCGCATCCCCTCTCGTTGTGTGCTGTGGGCAGCAGGAGTCCGCGCATCTTCTCTGGGCCGCGCTCTGGCACATCGGGGCGGTGCAAAATTGGATGGTGCAGGCAGGGTGATCGTCGAGAGGGATCTGACGATTGGTAGCCATCCCGAGGTCTTCGTGATTGGTGACCTGGCAAGCTACTCTCACCAAGGCAGCAGGGCCCTGCCGGGGGTGGCACCGGTAGCGATGCAGCAAGGTCGGTACGTTGCACGACTCATCCGCAGGCGGCTCACCGGAAAAGACTTGCCGGCATTTCGATACGTCGATCGAGGGACCCTTGCTACCATCGGCCGCGCGGCGGCAGTCGCCGATTTTGGCCGACTACGGTTTTCCGGCTTCGCGGCGTGGTTCCTGTGGCTTGCGGTTCACCTGACTTTCTTGATCGAATTCGAGAACAGGCTCCTGGTGCTCATTCAATGGGCATGGAATTATTTCACGAGGAACCGAGGTACCCGTCTCATTGTGGGTGAGCGGGGGGCATCGACTCACCGCTGCCTTGACCGGCGGGACGCACTGCTAAGCACCGGCAACCCGCCAACAAGTCTTAACTGGTGGCCCAGCCAATTGACTTAGATTTCCCGTATCCTGCTAACCACGAGTTACGCATGCAATCACGATCCCTTGGCCTAGGCCTGGCGGACGTATCTGTCGTCAGCTTCGGAGGAATGCCGCTCTCGATTCAAGGGCGGCCGGATGAATCGCATCACGCCGCACTCGACGCGGGCATGACACTCATCGACACGGCCAACGTGTACTGCCTGGACGATGACGATCTAGGTCACAACGAGCGTCTAATCGCCAAGGCTATGGGCTCTTGGTCTGGACCACAGGAGTCGGTGTACGTGGCCACCAAGGGAGGGCTGACTCGACCTCAAGGCAGGTGGGAGCGCGATGCCCGTCCGGAGCTATTGCGCACCGCGTGCGAACGGTCGCTGGTCGCGTTGGGTGTGGAGCGAATCGACCTTTACCAGCTTCACGCGCCCGACCCCAACGTCCCATTCGAAGATAGCGTCGGCGCGATGGTAGAACTTCAGGAGGAAGGAAAGATCGGTTGGATCGGGCTATCAAACGTATCCGTGGAGCAGATCAAGGAAGCCGAGTCAATGGTCCAGGTCGTCACGGTGCAGAACCGATTGAGTCCCTTCTTCAGGGAGGCCCTAGACGACGGTGTGGTGTCGTACTGCGCCGAACGGGAGATCGGGTTCCTCGCGTATAGCCCGGTGGGCGGCGGGCGGCTCAACAAGAAGCTTCCCGATCACCCAGCCCTGGCGCCCATAGCAGAGCGACACGGCGTCTCGGAGCACGCAGTAGTGCTCGGATGGGTGCTGGCCCAGTCCTCCAATGTGATCGTCATTCCGGGCGCTCGCACCATCGAGCACGCCGTCGATTCGACCAACGCCGCCGATCTGGCGCTGGCAGAGGGCGAACTCGCGGCGATCACTCAGGCGAAGTTTTCAACCGCGTGACTTGCAGCGCATGAAGATCGCGACTTGGAACGTGAATTCAATTCGGGCGCGAGAGGAGCGCCTCCTCCGGTGGCTCGAGAAAGAGCAACCGGACGCGCTTTGCCTGCAAGAACTCAAAGTCCGCGATGAGGATTTTCCTCACGACGAGATCGAGCGAGCGGGCTACCATGCCGCCGTTCACGGGCAGCGAACGTACAACGGTGTGGCAATCCTGAGCCGAACCGAACCGACGAACGTGGTGCGAGGCATGGCGGATGATGTCGACGACCCGCAGGCGCGGCTCATCGAAGCAGAAATCGAGGGCGTCCGACTCATCAGCGCCTACGTTCCCAATGGCAAAGAGGTTGGTACCGACAAATACCAATACAAACTCGATTGGCTGACGCGCCTCTCCGGACACTTGCAGAACAACGCGTCACCGTCCGAGCGGTTGGTGCTCTGTGGAGATCTGAATGTGGCACCTGATGACAAGGACGCGGCAAATCCCGAGAAGTGGCATGACAGCGTGCTGTGCCACGAGGGGAGCAGGGGTGCGCTGGAGCGGATTCGCGAGTGGGGATTCGTTGACGTCGTGCGAAAGCACCATCCGGACGGCGGCGT
>JBDHDY010000113.1:0-8509 GCA_039591275.1 Gemmatimonadota bacterium
GGGTTGCCCTCCTCGAGCTCATTGATCACCTGTTCGTAGGCCCGTGCGGCTCTGGTTAGCTCGCCAGCAAGTTCAGCGGAGCGGCCAAGATCGAGAAGGTACTCGGCCCTCACCAAACCGTACTCCGATTCATCGGCAGCTCGCTGAAATGCATCTGCTGCCTCGGCGTATTGTCCGAGATCCTCTAGCGCACTTCCAAGCAGGCCAGCGGCGGGTGCTACGAACTGCTGCCGCGGACCTTGGGCCAAAAACACGCGCAGTTCATCAACTGCGACGGCAGCTTCTCCGTCCAACAAACGCACTCTTGCCAGAAGGATGACGGCCTCTTCCCGTGCGGCGGTTCCGCCATATTGACTTACGACTCTTCCCAGATCGCTTTTTGCGAGCTGAAGATTTCCGGCGTCAGCGGTTGCACGAGCTTGAGCCAACTCTCTTGCCGCGAACGACTCCTTGCGCTCTTGGGCGGTTCTCGCGAACCAGATTCCACCTGCGAGGATCACCACGCCTAGCGCCCCGAACGTAAGCGGTCGGCTTCTCTGCTGGACCCAACGGACGGCACGGTCACCAACGTCTGCACGTGTCCGTTTGGTTTCTTCTACCGGTGCTTGTTTTTGTTTCTTGGCCATCTCTCGATTTCGGGCCTCTCCGCTAGCAATCTTGAATCAGTTTTGCCAAACCTGGGACATGCCCCTGGCGTGACTCGAACACGCGACCAACGGTTTAGGAAACCGCTGCTCTATCCAACTGAGCTACAGGGGCGACAGGGACTGAAAATAACCCTGGCCCTTGGCGCATCCAAACACTGAATGATCACTCGGTCGCTTAATCATACCGCATCAGGCTCCAGCAACGTGCGGACTGAAGCTTGTCCCGCCCGTTGAGAAAGGCGAGCTCTATCAGAAAGGCAAGTCCGACCAGTTCCCCGCCGGCCTCGGTCACAGCCTGCGCGGCGGCCTGCGCCGTGCCTCCCGTCGCCAGCACGTCGTCCACGACGAGCACACGGTCACCCGGTTCGATGGCATCCATATGGATCTCAATGGCATCGGTTCCATATTCGAGGGCGTATTCCACCCGCCTCCGCTGCCATGGGAGCTTGCCTTCCTTTCTAGCGGGAATGAGCCCCGCTCCAAGCCCCAGGGCCACCGGTGCCCCAAGAATGAACCCACGCGATTCGACCGCCAGTACTTTTTCCACATTTTCGCCCCGGAATTCCTCAATCAGGCGAGATACGGCATCCCCGAAAAGGCGAGGGTCAAGGAGGAATGGAGTGATGTCCTTAAACACCACGCCTGGCGCTGGAAAGTCCGGCACATCCCTGATGGAAGCATACAAATCGTCCAGGTTAATCTGATTCACAGGTGGTGACCCCCATCTATTTGATTTCAAAGGTTTTGAAGGTGTGCATCTCATCTGTGATCTCTTGTTTTTCCACATGCTCCACATCGGAAGCCGGCGGTCCCCTGCGCAGCGCGTCCTCTAGCAATGCCAGATCCTCAAGCGTTCCCTGTCCCATCACCTCGACAGAGCCGTCAGGGCAGTTTCGCGCCCACCCTCGCACCCCCAGCCTGGATGCCATAGACCACGTGTACCACCGGAACCCTACTCCTTGGACCAGTCCCGAAACAAGCCATTGAACCGTATGGTCTTGCTGTGCAGCCATATGCGCTATTGGGACTCCGATTCTGGCCGCTGGGTGTCCACTGCCCGCCGCCGGCGTATGAGGACATACACGATTATTGCAATGACGAGCAGTGGGGCCAGGACTAGGGTTGTGAGAGTGGTATAGCGACTCACGTCCTCCTGGAGGAGCCGGTCGCCGTGCCTTCCGAGATACCATCCTATGTAGGTGAGGATCGCACACCAGATCCCTGCCCCGAGCGACGTGTAGGCTGCGAACTTCGGCAGGTTCATTCGGGCAAGGCCTGCTGGAAGCGATATATACTGCCGGATGACCGGTATCAGGCGTCCGATGAAGGTGCTGAACTCGCCGTGACGGCGAAAGAAGGCCTCCGATTTGTCAAGTGAGCTTTCCTTGATCAGCAGGTATTTCGAGTACCGATGGAGGAGCGGCCGCCCCAGCCGAACGGCAAGCACGTAGTTCACCACGGCTCCCAGAAGGCTGCCAGCTACCCCAGATGCCAGCACCAGGACGCCATTCATCCGTCCTTGTGCGGCCAAGTATCCTCCTGGAGGAAGAACGACCTCGCTGGGGAAGGGGAAAAACGAGGACTCAAGCGCCATCAGGATCAGGATCCCCGGGTACCCCAGGCGGAAGATCGTCTCCGTGAGCCAGACAACCAGCGTCTCGAACAATGTCAGGAGGCCTCTGGCTGAAAGCCATGCCGACCGATGAGGGGGACAAACTGAGTAGCTGCCAGTTTCTCCTCCGTCAACTCGTTGCCGTGCTTAGTGATGCGGTACAGGTCCTGCGTCGTACCTCGGTCGAGGGGAATGAGCATGATACCGTTATCCGTCAGCTGATCGGTCAGCGGCGACGGAACGCGAGGGCCCGAGGCGGAGACCAGGATAGCATCGTACGGGGCCAGAGGCCGCCAACCGAGGGTTCCGTCCCCAACGAGGACGGTCACGTTCGTGGTACCGGAATCCTCTAAGGCCTTTCGGGCCCTGACGGCAAGCTCGGGCAGGCGCTCGACGGAAACCACCACCTCGGCCAGACGGCCCAGGAGAGCTGCCTGATATCCCGTACCGGTACCCACCTCGAGCACGCGCTCTCTGCCCTTCAGATCCAGGGCTACCAGATATTGAGCGTGGGTTGACGGCTGAGATATGGTCTGTCCTTGTCCAACCGGCAACGATGTGTCGTCGTAGGCCCTGGCCCGAAGCGCTTCGGGTACGAAGAGGTGACGAGGGGTTTCAGCTATGGCAGCCAGAACCGCCATGTCTTTGATCCCCTTTCCGCGAAGCTCTTCAACCAGGCGGGCGCGATAGCCGCCGTAGCTGTCCGCTATTGGCCGAGGCGCCATGACCGGACGTCTTCCAGCAAGTCATAGTTCGTCAGGTCCAGATGAAGCGGCGTTACCGAGACGTATCCGTCGGCGACAGCACGGAAATCGGAGTCGTCCGCCCCAGACCACCTGCTCGTGCCGCCACCAATCCAGAACGTTTCCCTTCCCCACGGGTCTTCCATTCGCCTCAGTGAATTCGAGTACACCCTTCTCCCAAGCGTGGTGACGCGGATGCCGCAGATCTCGTCTCCGGGGACCGGTGGGAAATTGATGTTCAAGAGAGTTTCCTTTGGGAAGTCCCGCACCTTCATTATGTCGACGACCAGACGCCGCAGCCACTCGCGCTGGGACTCGATAAGTTCGTACGCGTCGCCGGCAAACGAGATGGCGACACCCGGGATCCCCACGGAGAGCCCCTCCATGGCCGCCGCGACAGTGCCTGAGTAGAAAACGTCCTCCCCCATGTTAGGTCCGTGATTCACTCCAGAGAACACGATGTCGGGCTTGTCGCGGAGAAGCACTTCCAAGGCCAGCAGCACGCAGTCAGTGGGCGTACCGTCCACTTGAAACCGACCCTCTCCACGAGGCAGCGGTCTTAGGGGCCGAAACATGGTAAGCGAGTGACTGGAGGCACTCTGCTGGCGATCTGGTGCAACCACGGTTACGTCGCCTACTTCCCGGCAGACGTCTTCTAACACCCTTATGCCTTGGGCAAGAATCCCGTCATCGTTACTCAGTAGGATCTTCAAGGGGGATTTTCTGGTCTAGGATTCCAATGATGCCCTGGAGTTGATTGGTGAGATCCTCGATCGTCTCATGTTCGAGGGCCTTTCGTGCGGCAGCCTTTAGTGCGCCGGTTTGCCGGTAATGCTCGATCTGTTTCCGGGCCCCGTCGATCGTGTATTTCTCCGTGTACAGTAGATGCCTCACGAGCATGATCAGCTCGATCTCGCGTCGCTGATACACCCTGTTGCCTGAGCGGTTCTTGGCCGGGTGCAGAAAACGAAACTGACTCTCCCAGTACCTAAGGACGTGAGGCTTAAGGTCAGTGAGCTGACAAACATCGCCGATAGAGAAGAACTCCTGGATCTGTCGAGGTGCCGTCATCGCCAGTGCTCCGCCTTGAGTTCTCTCTCCATAAGGTCCTGAATGGCGCGCTGAGGCTTCTTGTCCTCGAAGAGAATCTGTTTTACTTCGCTAGCAATGGGCAATTCAACTCCGGTGCGGTCACCGAGAGACACCGCCACCAACGCCGTGTTAACCCCTTCTGCCACGGTCCGCCGCTCTCCCAACACGTCAGCCAACAAGCGACCCTGTCCCAGTGCAAACCCAAGGGACCGATTCCGACTAACACTGCCGGTGGCTGTCAAAATGAGGTCCCCCATGCCAGCTAAACCGGCGAAGGTCATGGGGTTTGCGCCGAGCGCCTCACCAACGCGGGTCATTTCGGCCAGGCCACGCGTGATGAGCGCTGCCCGCGGATTGTGGCCCAGTCCCAAACCGTCGACTATCCCGGCTGCGATCGCCACTACGTTCTTCAACGCCCCGCCCAGCTGGACGCCGAGCACGTCCGGACTCGTGTAAACCCTGAAATACCCAGTGGAGAACACCCGCTGCGCGGTTTCTGCTGCCTCCATATCAGTAGCAGCCGCAACTACGGCCGTCGGCTGCCGTTGGTACACTTCCTTGGCAAAGCTCGGGCCGGACAGGGTCACCGCCGAGCAGTCGGGGATGACCTCTTCGAGGATCTGCGTCATCGTGTCCATGGTATCGGGCTCCAGGCCCTTGGATACGCTGACAATCGGTGGATTGGCGCCGTTCAGCCCACTGCTGATCTCCCCGGCAAGAGTCCGAACGGCGTGGGAGGGAGCCGCGCACACCACCAGATCCCGATCGGCCACCACGGGACCGATTTCCGCCTTGGACACCAGGGTCGGACTCAGAGGGCAGTCGGGTAGGAAGATGGGATTCACGTGTTCGTCGGAGATCGCCTCAACCACCTCTTCTTCCCGAGCCCAAATGGCCACATCGTTCCCGTTCCGAGCCAGCAGGTCTGCCAGAGTCGTTCCCCAACTCCCTGCCCCGACCACGCCAATCCGCACGCTTAGGCCTCCTTCTTCCGCCCAAACCGTGGTTCGGTGCCTTGGAAGAGGCGCCGAATGTTGGAGCGGTGATTGACGATGATGAAGCTCGCGATGATCAGGCTGGCCGCGAACAGGTGAACGTCCGCAGGAGCCACGATGAGCGCCGCGACGGGGAATGCCAGGGCAGCGCTCATAGATGCCAGTGACATGAACCCGGTACTGAGGAGCAGCAGCGACCAGACGCCTACGCTCACCAGCAGTGGAACCGGGGCGACCCCTAATACAACGCCCGCTGCCGTCGCGACGCCCTTCCCACCCCTGAACCTCAAATAGACAGGAAATACGTGACCGACGATGGCTGCACTGCCAACCACCAGCGGAATCCAAAGGTGCCCGCCGGGCAGACTGACCCCGGCCATCGAACTCAGGAACACCGCCGCCACATAGCCTTTGGCGACATCAATCATCCCTGCCGGAACGGCGTATTTCCAGCCGAGCACACGGTAGAGGTTGGTGGCTCCCAGGTTGCCGCTTCCAACTCGACGGAGATCGACGCCGGCCATTTTGGCGGCTATGTAGCTCGTTGGGGTTGCCCCAAGGAGGTACGCGATAACGATCGCAGCAAGTAGCCTCAACGCTTTTGCCTCAGTCTCAACCGGATAGGCACCCCCAAGAAATCCCAGGCCTCGTAGAAGCCGTTGAGGAGGTATCGCTTGTAGGCGGTAGCAACAGCATCTGGTCGATTGCTGACCACGTTGAAGGTTGGAGGCTCCGTTCCTCCCTGAGACGCGTAGTAGAGCTTCACCTCACGCCCCACTTTTTGGGGTGGTTGGGTACGGCGAGTGAGCGCCTCAAGCACTTTGTTAACCTCTGCCGTGGGGATTCTCCGCTGCCGGCGTTCGGCCACTTCTAACGTGAGATCCAGGACTTTCCGCGCTCTGAATCCCGTCAGGGCGGACAGATACACGAAGGGTGCATGTCCGAGGAACGGTGCTCGGTGCACGACCTTGGCCCTCCCCCGCTCTGACGTGGTGGCATCTTTGTGCTCGACCAGGTCCCATTTGTTCACGGCGACGACGAGGCCCGCCCCGCAGTCCCAGATCTGCTCAGCGATGCGGAGGTCTTGAGCCTGTACTCCAATCCCCGCGTCGATGACCAGAATGCACACATCGGCACGCTCCATTGCCCGCGCCGTCCGGAGCGTGGAGTAAAACTCGACATCATCCTTTACTTTCGGTCGCTTTCGTAAACCTGCAGTATCTATGAAGTTGAGGACTCGCCCATGGTACCGCAAGGGGGAGTCCACGGCGTCGCGGGTGGTACCGGCTTCGGCATCCACAATCGTTCTCTCAGCGCCGAGCAGCCGGTTCATGAGGCTGGACTTTCCGCTGTTGGGCCGACCCACCACAGCGACCTGCACGACTCCGGCATCCTCGACTTCGGCCTCTTGCGGGAGAATCGCCACGATCTGATCCAAGAGATCACCGCTTCCCTTCCCCGTGGCTGCCGAAACCGGCCAAGGGGTCCCGATCCCCAGTTCGTGAAAGGCGTGGTGGGAGACTTCATTGGGCAGATCATCGGCCTTGTTGGCCGCCAGGATCACTCGATCTCGAATCGCCCGAAGGAGTTCCGCCACCTCCGTGTCGGCCGGATGCACTCCCTCCTTTGTGTCGACCAGGAAAACGACCACGTCCGCCGCTTCCACGGCAGAGATGACCTGCTCCCGAATACTCCTGGCCAGTGGATCCTTTGATTCCGCAACCCAGCCTCCAGTGTCGACAAGCCAAAAGTGGCGGCCGGCCCACTCCGCCTTTGCAAAGTGCCTATCTCGGGTTACACCCGGCTTGTCGTGGACGATGGCCCGGCGACCGCCGACGATTCGATTGAAGAGGGTGGACTTGCCCACGTTGGGGCGCCCCACCAGGGCTACCGTGCTTTTCACCCTTAACGTTCCGCCGCCAAAACGTCCACAAAATCGTATGAAGAATGGACTTCTGCTCTTGCTCCTTCGGCCACGGCTGTAAAGGTCATGTCATCAACAAATCGCTGGTGATCGTTGAGGGCCTCTGCTGGAAGGAGAGCCATGTCCAGCTCACGTCCGGCCGACAAGGCCTCACGGAAAACCGAGCCTGGAAGAAGGCCCGCCGTCGTGACTGATGGTCCGAATAGTGTGTTCTCGAGCACAGTCAGCGTGAATCGGCCACCGGTGCGGGCTTCAAGGTCAGGCAGGATCTGCGGCATTAGCGCTCCCATGGCTGTCCCTGTCATCACCCCGATCGTCAGTCCGTCGAGCCGCGGCAAACGGTTAGCTCCATGGGCGATCTTCTGCTGCAGGTAGCGGACAGACCCAACACCGTTTTCGACCTGCTCGAAGTCTCCGTATGCCTCCGCGTGGGGCAGAGCCACCCCCGCTCGGAGGTACAGTTCGTCCGACCCATGTACCCAATGTAGACCACGTCTCGACCGTGTACGCTCGGCGAACTCGACAACCAGCTCAACAGTCTTGCTGCATTCCTCTTTGGTGGGTGCCCGCACGAGTTTGTGCTTGCTGAACTCAGTGAGCCCCACTGGAACGACTGCTACCGACAAGACCGCGTCGCCGAGCGCATCGAGATCTTCGAGGCTCTTCACGAGTACGCGGCCGTCATTGACACCCGGCTGCAGGACGATCTGCGTGTGGAAGCTAATGCCACCGGCCGCCAGCATTTGCAGCTGCGGAATGATAGCGGGGGCTCGGGGATTGCGAAGCAGCCGCCTTCTGACTACTGGGTCCGTGGCGTGGACGGAGACGTACAGTGGACTGAGGCGATACTCGAGAATGCGGCCCACATCCGACCGCTTGAGATTGGTCAGTGTGGCAAAATTGCCGTGCCGGAACGATAGTCGGTAGTCGTCATCCCGGACGTAAAGGGGATCCCGCAGACCCTGCGGCAGCCCATCAACGAAGCAAAAGTCGCACCGGTTGCCACACCGGCGAACGCGAGGCGGGACGAGCTCGACACCCATGGGAAGTCCCTCGGGCCGCTCGATGTCAAACTCAATCTCCTCCCCCTCAGGCATTCTTACGAGCAACGCGAATCGATCGTCGGCCGTCAGAAATTCCCAGTCCAGAAAATCGGTCAGCTCCCGTCCGTTGACCGAGATAAGTTCGGTTCCCGGCGTGAGGCCAAGATCGGCGCCCAGGGATTTGGGGGCCACGGATTGAACACGGACCATTGGTCTGGCAAACCGCTTGGAGAAAGAAAAGGAGGGCCGTCACCGGCCCTCACCCCGCCTACATTCTAAGCCGTCTGAAAATAGTCCTGGTCACAAAGTGACGCCACGCTGTGAGAGAAATCCGAAAGCTGACAACGGACGTGACAGGACCATGCGATCTCATGTCCGGCGCACCGTGGTAGCGGTCAGGGTGCGATGACACAGCCTACATGCTAGCTGTCGGGGAAGGTGCCACGGACCGCT
>JBDHDY010000114.1:0-16217 GCA_039591275.1 Gemmatimonadota bacterium
GTGTGCGAGATCGTGCACGCGCACGGTGGGCAGGTGTACATGGACGGCGCCAACCTCAACGCCCAGGTAGGGTTCTGCAAGCCAGGGGAGATCGGCGCCGACGTGTGCCACCTCAACCTGCATAAGACGTTCTGCATCCCGCACGGCGGCGGCGGCCCGGGAATGGGGCCGATAGGCGTGGCAGCGCACCTCGCCCCGCACTTGCCGGATCACCCAGTGGTCGACCTCGGTATTCCTCAATCCTGTGGCACAGTTTCGGCAGCACCCTGGGGGAGCCCGTCTATTCTTCCCATCTCCTGGGTATACATTCGCCTGATGGGGTCCGGCGGTTTGAAGAGCACAACCGAAATTGCGATCCTCAATGCGAACTATGTGGCACGCCGTCTTCACGGGTACTTCGAGTTACTGTATGCCGGCGAGACGGGACTCATCGGGCACGAGTGCATTCTCGATACTCGCCCTTTCAAAGCGACGGCCGGTGTGGACGTCGAAGATATCGCCAAACGATTGATGGATTATGGTTTCCACGCTCCGACCGTCTCCTTTCCGGTTCCCGGGACCTTGATGGTCGAACCCACTGAGAGCGAATCGAAGGAAGAACTCGATCGCTTCTGCGATGCCCTCATGGCAATTCGGGAAGAGATCCGGGAAATCGAGAACGGTACGGCCGATCGGTCGAACAACCTCCTCAAGAACTCGCCGCATACCTTGGAGGTCCTCACCAAGGACGACTGGGACAGGCCCTATTCACGGGAACGGGCGGCCTTCCCGACGCCCGAGACGCGGGAGCACAAAGTCTGGCCGGCCGTAGGCCGCATCGATGCGGCGTATGGTGATCGTAACCTGATCTGCACGTGCCCACCCATGGACGCTTACGCCGAGGCCGCTGCCTCGACGGCCTGACGTCGTTGGTGAACCGTGCGCTGGACGCTTCTCGTTGATCCGGCTGGGCGGTCCGGCCCCCAAAACATGACCGTCGATTACGCCCTGCTCCGAGCCGCTCGGGGTGGGGCGGCGTTTCTTCGCCTGTACCGTTGGGACCCTCCCTGCCTCTCTTTCGGTCGCAATGAACCGGCCCGCAAGCGGTATGACAGCGACGCGATCCGTGCCCTTGGGCTGGACACGGTCCGTCGTCCGACGGGAGGGCGGGCGGTGTGGCACGATGTGGAACTGACATACGCGGTGGCTGCGCCATGCTCCGTGTTTGGACCCCTGCGCTCAACCTACGTCGCGATTCACGAGATGCTGGCAGACGCTCTCGGGCGGCTTGCTGTGGCAGCATCCCTCGCGCCACCACTAACAAGGGGGCAGCGGCACCCCGCACCGTCGGCCGGTGCATGTTTCGCCTCGCCAGCGGGTGGAGAGGTCGTGGTGGGAGAGCGCAAGCTCGTGGGGAGTGCACAGCTGCGGGAAGGCTCAGCCTTTTTGCAACATGGCTCGTTGCTGCTTGAAAACGGCCAGGACATCGTAGCCCGCATCACCCGCGGTACGGCTCCTCGTGTGGTTGCGACGTCGTTGGGGGAGGTACTCTCTCGACCGGTTGCCTTTGAGGACGTGGCCGACGTCATCGCCCAACAGGCGCGGGAGACGTGGCCCGGGCACTGGAGCGAGTCAAAAGCCTCGCCACCGGTTGACGGGATTGATATGTTCGAGAGTTGGGATTGGACGTGGCGTTTGTAGACCCCCGCGGTCAAGGGAGACCCATGCGCACAAACTCGAAGGTATGCATAGCGCTCACCCTGGCACTCCCATCCGTCCTGCCGGCGTGCGCACCCGAGCAAGATTGCACGGACGTGTGCGGCACGCTGATCAGCCTGGCCACCGCGGACGTCGACGCCATCGTCCCGGCGTTTACCGGCTTTGCCGACGGCTACGCCATCGGCGATCAGATGTTTCTCAAGCTCGCCGAGATCGGTCCGGAGCTCGAGCCCATGGGCGATGCGGGCTTCATCCCTGAGCTTGCCGAGCGCTGGAGTTTTGAGGATCCCCGAACGATCGTCTTCTATCTCGACGCGCGTGCCACCTGGCACGACGGCGTGTCGGTCACCGCGGAGGACGTGGTGTTCACGTTTGACGTGTACCGCGATACCGTCGTCAACACCGGCCCTCGGGCAAATCTCCTCCCCATTACATCCGTCACGGCACGGGACGATCAGACTGTGGTTTTCGCCTTCAGGGAGGAATATCCCGCGCAGTTTTACGACGCGACGCATCACATGCGCATCCTGCCTGCGCACCTCCTCGATACGGTACCGCGCGCCGAACTTCGCTCACATGCTTTCACCCGAGCGCCCATCGGCAACGGCCCGTATCGATTCGTGAGCTGGACGACGGGAGCATCGGTGGAGCTCGTTGCCGACCCAGAGTTCTTTCTCGGTACCCCTGGCATCGGAAGGCTCATTTGGCAGGTCGTCGGCGACGTACAGGCAGCCGTTGAACGAATGCTTGCGGGAGATGCGGATTTCCTGGCGTTCCTGCAAACGCCGGAGAACGTAGAACGGGTTCGGACAGCACCGAATGTCGAGGTCGCCACGTTTCCGGCATCGTTCTACTACTACATAGCGTTCAACTTTGAGGATCCGGATCGTCCGGGACAACCGCATCCGCTGTTCAGTGACCCGGTGGTGCGGCGTGCCATCACCATGGCGGTGGATCGGGAGGCAATCAACGCAGCAGCCTTCGGCGAGTACGGAGCTGTGCCACCCGGCCCCATCAGCCGCATGCTGTGGATTTGGGACGACGAGCGATCCCCGATACCGCACGACACGAGCGAAGCCAAGCGCCTCCTGGCCGGTCGTGGGTGGGAAGACCGCGACGGCGACGGGGTGCTCGACTCGGACGCCGGAACGATGCAGTTCGAGTTGATTTCCCGCAGTTCGAGCGATCCGGCCCGGGCGGCTGGCGTCATTCTCCAAGAGCAACTGCGACGGGTGGGAATCGAGGTCACGATTACCGACCTCGAATCTCTAACGTGGTATACCCGCAGCCAGGCGGGCCGCTTCGACGCCACGTTTGGGGCCTGGGGACAGGATCCCGACCCGTCGGGCCTCCTGCAAACGTGGGCCAGCCAGGGATCGTCAAATTGGAGTGGGTACCGCAACCCGCGCTTCGACGAGCTGCTCGCGGAAGCGATAGCCGCCCCAGAGCGCGAAGCAGCTCGCGACCTGTGGGGCCGAGCCATGGAGACCATCCAGAACGATGCCCCCGCCATCTGGATGATGACATTACAGCAGTTCGCGGCAGTGAGTTCTCGGTTTGAGAACGTTTCCATCCGCCCGGATCAATGGTCTGCCTACCTGTGGACATGGCAGATCCGACGCGGAGAGATGATAGAACGCGACCTAGTCGGCGCGCGCTGACGTGCTGGCTTCGGTCGCACGGCGGACCGCCCAAGCCGCCGCGATCGTTTTTCTCGTCGCGACCATAACATTTGTACTTCTGCAGTTGGCGCCCGGCGATCCCTTTTCGCCGTCGGCGGAGTCCACCCGCGTCCCACCCTCGGTCATCGAGCAACACCGTCGTAACTTCGGTCTCGACCAACCGATCCACACTCAGTACTGGCGCTATCTAACCAACCTCGTCCGGGGCGATTTCGGGTATTCCTTTTCTCTGAACCGACCGGCGTTCGACGTCATCCGCGAAGCCGTCCCCAACACGGTGATTCTGGCCCTCGCCGCCCTCGTGATCGATTTCTCCATCGGCATCGCCGTCGGCACCATTCAGGGGGCTCGGCCATACTCTCGAGTGGATGACACCCTCACCGTGGCCACCTTGATCATGTACTCCATGCCGGTGTTCTGGCTCGGGCTCATGTTGATCATGGTGTTCGCCGGCCAGCTTCACTGGCTACCGGCGGGAGGTACCGTATCCGCCGGCACTTATTCGGCGCTCTCCGTTTTCGGCCGCGTCGCAGACCGCCTCTCTCATCTCGTGCTGCCCGCCCTGACCCTCGGGCTGGTCTCCGCCGCCGGGACCGCCAGATACCACCGAGGGGCGATGCTCGAAACCATCACGCAGGATTTCATTCGAACGGCGCGCGCCAAAGGCCTGGAAGAACGTGTGGTGCTGGTTCGCCACGCCCTGCGCCACGCCATTCTTCCTGCCGTCACGCTGTTCGGCCTCTCACTACCGGTGTTGCTATCAGGCGCCGTTTTGGTGGAGGCGGTTTTCGGATGGAACGGCATGGGCCGAGTCGCGGTCGAATCAATATTGCGGAGGGATTACCATGTGGTCACAGGTGCGGCAATCCTCGCCGCGCTCATGGTCGTCGTGGGAAATCTCATCGCCGACGCACTGTACCAAGTGGCCGATCCGCGAACCCGCGTGGAGAGCGACTCGTGAAACGCGCGTTGTTGTGGGCAGCGGTCGTCACCGCCGCCATCGCAGCCCTGCGGTTTGATCGCGTGATTGAGCTACTGCGAAGCGGCTCGGCGGTAGACACGCTCTTGGCGCTCACCATGTTGAGCCTGCCCGTGGCGGCGTTCGTAGGCTGGAAGCGGTTCTCACACGATCCGTCCGCCCCGCCCGAGAGCCCTCTCGGAAACTTGCTACGCAACGGGCGATTCACCGTCGGCCTGGCCATCGTTGCCTCGTTGATCGCTGCGGCGGTACTCGCTCCAGTCTTGTCATCCTTCGCGCCCCACGTCCAGATCGACCTCGCCGGCGCGGCTCGGCTCGCGCCGTCATTCGAGCATCCTTTCGGAACCGACAATTTCAGCCGCGACGTGCTCAGCCGGGTACTGCACGGCGCCCGGTATTCACTGAGCGTGGCGGTGCTGTCGATCGGCTTGGCCATCACGCTGGGCACGATGGTCGGGCTCGTAGCCGGCATGTCCGGAGGATGGCTCGACAGTGCCCTAATGCGTTGCGTCGACGCGGGGCTTGCGATCCCGCGATTGTTCTTTCTGCTCGTCATCATCGCCCTGTGGGATACCGTGAGCCTCGGCACTCTCGTTCTGGTCATCGGACTCACAGGTTGGTTCGGGACCAGTCGCCTCGTTAGGGCCGAGGTTCTCAGCCTCCGGGAACGGGAGTACATTGTGGCCGCACGGGCAATCGGGGTGGGGAGATGGCGTCTCGTTAGGCGTTACCTCCTTCCGAACATCGCGTCACCGATCATCGTGACCGCAGCTCTGGGAATGGGAAACATCGTCTTGATCGAAGCCGGCCTTTCGTACGCCCTCCTGGGGCAACATTATCAGAGATGGCCACGATCTCTTAGCCACCGCGCCATGGATCTCCATCGCACCCGGCGTCGCCATCGTCCTCACGGTTCTCGGCTTCAGCTTGGTTGGCGATGGCCTGCAAAGCGCCCTTAACCCGAGGCAGCGTTGAGTCCCTTGCTCGCGGTCCGCAACCTCTCGACGAGCTTCGTAACCGACTACGGTGAGGCCCGCGCAGTCGACGGCGTGTCGTTCGATCTCGAGGCGGGTGAGACCCTCGGCTTGGTTGGCGAATCCGGGTGTGGCAAGACCGTCACGGCGCTTTCGATCCTCCGCCTCATCCCGGAGCCGCCCGGCAGGTTCGGTTCCGAGAGCCGAATCGAGTTTCGCGACGTGGACCTGCTGCGATTGCCGGTGAAGGAACTGCGGAACGTCAGAGGGGCGGAGATCTCCATGATCTTCCAGGAACCCATGACCAGCCTGAACCCGGTGCTCACTGTCGGGTCACAGATCGCCGAAACGCTTCGGGCTCACCAGTCGATTTCGCGCAAGAAGGCCCGGGTTCGATCGATCGAATTGCTGGATGTGGTGGGCATCGCCGACCCCGCGGAACGCTTCGACGACTATCCCCATCAATTGAGCGGGGGCATGCGACAGCGAGTCATGATCGCCATGGCACTCGCGTGCCAGCCGCAGATTCTCATCGCCGACGAGCCGACGACCGCACTCGCTCGATGTCACGGTGCAAGCCCAGATCCTCGAGCTCCTCGTGAGTCTCAAGAAACAATTCGGCATGGCCGTCATCTTCATCACGCACGACCTCGGGATTGTGGCAGGAATCGCCGACCGGATCGCCGTCATGTACGGAGGCCGAATCGTCGAGCACGGCCCAACCACCAAGGTGTTCGAGCAACCCGCACATCCGTACACGGAGGGGTTGCTCCAAGCCGTGCCACGGATCGACCGTCCTTTACGAACACTCGCCGCCATACCCGGTAGCGTGCCGACGGCGACTGCATGGCCGACGGGATGCCGCTTCCACCCTCGGTGCACCCAACGTATGGAACGCTGTGCCGGAGACCAACCCAAGGAATTCGACGTGAGCTCGGGACACTACGCCAATTGTTGGCTACGCACTCACAGCGAAGAGCCTGGTAATGCTGAACGGTGACGTGCTAGTTGAGGCCAACGATCTCGCCAAGCACTTCGCGCCGGAAGGCCGCGCGTTGTGGGGTCGGTGGATGCAACGAACTGAACCGCTCAAGGCGGTCGACGGCGTGAGCTTCGCCATCTCGCGGGGCGAAGCCCTGGCATTGGTCGGCGAGAGCGGGAGTGGCAAGACGACCCTCGGACGCTTGATCCTGCGGCTTATCTCCCCCACACGGGGGAGCGTCACTTTCGACGGAACGGACGTGTTGGCGCTCCGGGGGGAGGCCCTGCGGGCCATGCGCCAGCGGATGCAGATCGTGTTCCAGGACCCGGTGGGTTCCCTCAATCCCCGCATGACCGTGGGAAACGCCGTGCGAGAACCCATCGAGGTACACCATCTGGCCCGTGGTGCGGAGGCCAGGGAACGCACGGCCCGCTTGTTCGGGGAAGTCGGTCTCGACCCCTCGTTGGTGACCCGCTATCCCCACGAGCTATCCGGTGGTCAGAAACAACGCGTTTGCATTGCCCGCGCTTTATCCGTCGAGCCACGCTTCATTGTGCTCGATGAGCCCGTTTCCGCCCTCGATGTTTCCGTGCAGGCGCAGGTGCTCAATCTCCTGGCAGAGCTTCGCGAATCTCGACAGCTCACCTACCTGTTCATTGCTCACGACTTGGCGGTGGTGCGCCACATTGCCGATCGGGTGGCAGTGATGTACCTCGGCAAGTTGATGGAGATGGCACCCGTGGTGGCGCTCTACGAGATGCCGTTACATCCGTACACGACTGCGCTGCTGTCCGCCGTGCCACTGCCCGATCCCCGCGCCACAAGTGAGCGAATCGTGCTGCAAGGGGAGATCCCGAGTGCACGACGACCTCCGCAGGGTTGCCCGTTCCACACCCGCTGCCCACATCCAAAGAAAGACGAGCAATGTGCAAGGGAGCGTCCTCCCTTGCGCGAAGCCGAAGCCGGCCGGTGGGTGGCTTGTCACTACGCGGAATCCCCGATGGCACCAAAAGCGCATCGGCCCGAGACCGACGGAGGAACTGTATGAGCTTGCTCGTCTTGGTGGTTCTCATCTACCCACTCATCCTCGTGGGTGTGAGCCTGCGGCGATCACGTACAGTCAAGAGTCACGACGATTTCATGGTGGCCGGACGAGCCGTGCCGGTGGCGTTGCTCGTGGGTACCCTCGTCTGCACTTGGATTGGTTCCGGGTCATTGTTCGGCGGCGCGGGCCTGGCGTTTCGCAGCGGCATCGCCGAACTGTGGTTCTCGTTCGGCGGATGGATCGGGTTGCTCGTCGCGTACTTCATCGCGGGCCGCGTACGACGGATCGCACAGTATACCGTGCCCGATTTACTCGAGCAGCGCTACAATGCCTCCGCGCGAATCCTGGGGACGATCGCGATCATTCTCGCATACGTCACGATTGCGTCGTATCAGTTTCGCGGCGGCGGCTGGATCTTGAGCATCGTTACGGACGGTCGCATTGATCCGAACACGGGCATGTTGATCACCGCAGGCACGATTGTGGTTTTCACCGCACTGGCCGGGATGGTATCGATTGTCACGGTCGACTTGTTCAACGGCATCATCATCACGCTTGCAGTGCTGCTCACGCTGCCGTACATGGTCTTCTCTGTTGGCGGGATCGGAGAGGTGGTGAACGCCCTGCCACAGGAGCATCTCACACCGCTCGGGGGGCACAACCTCCTGTGGGTGATGGGCGTGGCCATGCCCACCTTTCTCCTGATATTGGGCGAGAGCGGGATGTACCAGAAGTTCTTCTCGGCCAAAGACGAGAATGCCGCCCGCAAAGCCGTGTTAGGGATGGTGATCGGGATCGTGGTCATCGAGACGGCCCTTGCCCTACTCGCCATCGTGGGCCGTGCGGCTTATCCGGATCTAGTCGAGCAGACCTCGGCTTTGGGACGAGCCGCATCGGAAACAGTGATCATGCACATCGCCCGACACGGACTGCCAGTGCTTGGAGGAGCCGTGCTGCTGGCAGCCGCGGTGGCCATAGTCTTGTCCACCGGAAACACGTTCCTTCTCGTACCGTCCACCAACGTGACCCGGGACATCTACCAGCGATTCATCAACCCGAGCGCAACGGAAAAACAAATGCTCGGTCTGCAGCGGCTCTGTATCGTCCTCTTTGGCATTCTCGGGCTGCTGCTGCTCACACAGTTCGAGACGGTCCTATCGATGGCGCTCTACGCGTACGCGTTGGTCGGGGCGAGCGTGACTCCGGCCCTATTGGCGGCGTTCCTCTGGAAACGTGTGACCCCCCAGGGTGGCGTGGCGTGCATTGCTGGCGGGATGGGCACGATCATCGGCATCGGGGTGTTGAGCCGATTGGGTATGGATTTCTCAGTGACACAAGGAGGCACAACCTTCGACTTCGCCGACAGCACCTACATCGTCATCCCGGGCGTGATCGTGTCCATGACTTTGATGGTGGTAGTCAGCTTGCTCACCAAACCCTCGCCCCAGGAGCAGTGGGAGCCCTTCTTCCAACCTGAGGGAGAGCGCGCAGCTTAGGCTGAGTCGAACAAGTCGCTCTGATCTGCCGCGGCAGCCGTTTCCGCGACCATCAGCGACGCCCGCAGCCGTCGGACCCACTGCTCGACGTCGAACCCCGCCTCATTTGCCAGCATGCGCTTGAGCAGATCGGGCAGCTCGGCGAGCGTTTCGACGAGATCGCCGAACACCTCCCGAGCCTCCTGGAGGTGGAACAGCTCGTCGGATGCGATGGCCATCTCTTGCAGGATGGCGCTCTCGCTCCGCGAGGCGATGATGGGACGATCCAGCGTGGCCGTATAGACTTCGGTGCGGCGCCCGGGGCCCCGATCTTCTTCGATGGGAACGAGCCCGACGATCTCATCGGACCGCCAGTACTTCCCATATCCCAGGGAGATGATCCTGCCGGGCTTGATCTCCACGGCCCCCGCCTACCGACCCATTTTCTTCTTGAGGCGCTGCAGCTGCTCTTCAGCGACCGCGTCTTTCCTAGCCTGATCCATCTGATATCGGAGCGTTTGGTCTTCCACGTCTGTCTCCGGCCGCGTGGCCCCGGCCGCCTCAAGCTCACGCCAAGCCGCCTCTATGCCGGCTGAGGCTTCTCGCTCGGGGCGAGACGCTTTCACTTCCTTGAGCTGCTCACGCATTTCAGAGAGTTCTCGCTCCGCGAGCGCTAATTCCTCCTGTTGCGCTTTCAATTTACGCTCGAGCATCTCAACCCGCTCGCCGTGCTTGGCCGCGAAGCGCATTGCGACATCGATCGTTTCCTGATCGTTGATCTCGCCTGCCAGGCGACCGCGTCGCTCTGCGTCATCCCGCTGCTGCTGCTCCCGGACGAGCCGGCGTTTGGTGGCCTCGAGGCCGTCACGCATGGCCTCGAGCGAGGCGCGAGCCTCGATCACGGCTTCGTGCATGCTCCGCTCGAGGCCGCGAAGGTCCTCTCCCGGCGTAGCCGCGTCCAGTGCCGCATTGATCGCGTCACGCAGGCGCCCGAACACTAGCTCTTCTTTACGGTCTTTGCGTAAAAGGGACCGAACACCTGCGAGACCTTCTTGGAGTTGCACTTCGGGCATTCTGGTCGCGTTCGTGTGTGGCGCGCGATGCTTTCGGTCTTAGTGAACAGCTTGCCACAACTCTCACAGTGGTACTCGTATGTGGGCATCCCGCCGTCTCCAGTGATTTTGCCTACTTTGAGCAAACGATACCCGGGCCTTCTGGCGCGGTCAAGCGAAGCATGTCTTGTGCGGTGAGGGGGCCCCCGGGCGAGTTGCCGGCCTAGTTGGCGCTCCCCCGGGACAGTAGAATATTAGGATTATGAAAAGAATCCTGTTTCTGCTGCCGATCGTCTCTCTGAGCATCGGCTGTACCACCCGCGATCCAGCCGACAGCGCAATGTGCGGCATTACGTTCCTCGCAAGCGCCAACCGGGTACTCGATCAGATGCCCAACATCCATGCGGTCCTGACCGACCCGCCGCCGGACATGACCGGCGTCATCCAGGCAAGGGTCGTGGGGTATGGCAGGGCCCGCGCGTTGGTCGGCGACGGGCCAGACGGTGTGCTGGTGGGCTACGAGGGCGAGGGATTCCCCGAGCTGCCAGGTTTTGGCGTTGCCCTGGTAGACGATTCCATCGAGGTCTTCAGGGGAGTGCTGATCTTCCTGATCGAACCTCCGGAGAACTACCCGGAGATCGGCACCCTCGCCGGTGCAAGCGGCAACCTCCCCTTATTTGGTTTGCGGGTCAACTGGAGTTCCGTCAATAGCGAACGATGCCCCATTTTCCCTGCGCCCGATACGACCTCCCGAGGGTGACCGGCCTCTTGGCGGCCGGGGGTGTTGCCGTTTCATGAAGTCGACTGGCCCAGAGCCAATCACGACGCTGTCGGAGCTCGGACAATATCTCAGCAAGGCCAACCGACCCGAAGCGATCGTTTCGTACGCCACCAACGCGCTGCACGAGCTTCTCAAGCCGGACCGGTTGCTGTTCGTCCTCATCCCGGTCGACGGTGAGCCCCGGACCGTAGCGTACGCGCACAACTGCCTTTCGCCACGCCCGGACGACCCACTAATCGAGTTGGCACTGCAAAGCGGCGCACTGCTGATCCCGTCCGAGGTCGAGGCCGGCGCTGCCCAGCACGGTGTCGCCCTGGAGATGCCGACCGGCTCATGGATGGGTGCTCCCATTTCGACCGCGGAGAGCACCATCGGCTGCGTCTCGCTCTCCAGCGATACTCCAGGCCAATACACCGACCGCGACCTCGTGGTGTTCCAAGCCGTGCTGGTGCTGTGCGCGATTGCCCTGGCCGACACTCGCCGCCGCGGATGGTTGGCAAAGGGAAAAAACGACTGGGAGCGAACGGTGGATGCTACGCGGCAGGCATTCTGCGTCCTCGACGAGAGCGGCATAATCCACCGTGCCAACCGGGCATTCGCGGATCTCGTCGATCTTCCGGTCACCGAGGTGGCCAACCGACCGTGGATCTCAGTCGTCCCTCCCGATTGGGCCGATCCGTTGGCCCGGGCCCTGGCAACCGATCGCTCGGTCCAGCTCAAGAGGGGGTCCAACGTGTTCCGAATCGTGGCCCTTCCCGTGAGCGACGGCGACCGGGCAATGTCGGTCCTGGTTCTGGAGGACGAAACGGAGATGCACGAGTTGCGCGATCAGCTGATCCAGTCGCAGAAGATGGCCGCGATAGGTGAACTCGTCGCAGGGGTGGCCCACGACATCAACAATCCGCTGGCCTCTGTCGCGGGGTTTGCCGAGTATCTAGTGGACGCCAAGACTGCCGAGCTGCCCCCCAGCATGATCGAACCGCTAACGGCCATCCAAGAGCAGGCGCAGCGCGCTGCAAACATCGCACGCAACCTGCTCGCATTCACTCGCAAAGGTGAGGCCCACGTCCGCACGGTACAGATTGGCCCCATCCTCGAGAGTACCCTCCAAATGCTCCGGTATCAGCTCATGGCGTGGCACCTCGAATCGGAGCTGAACATTGCCGAGGGCCTCCCGCCGGTAGAAGCCGACCACAACCAGTTGCAGCAGGTGTTCGTAAACCTCGTGCACAACGCTGCCCAAGCCATGCACACGAGCGGCGTCGGAACGAGAATCGCAGTGAGTGCCCTACCAGTCGACGACGGGATCTCCGTGACCGTACGGGACGACGGTCCGGGTGTGCCCGCCGACATGGCCGACCGGATCTTCGAGCCCTTCTTCAGCACGCGATCAGAGGGAGAAGGAACCGGCCTAGGGCTTTCGATCTGTCAGAGGATCATCAAGGAGCACAAAGGAAGCATCTGCCTCGTGAGGGACTCTGGACAGGGAGCGGTCTTTCGAGTGGAGTTGCCATCCGGCAGCGGTCCGGATCAGCAAGGTGCGGACGCCGTGACCCAAACCGAAGCCCTCAACGTCCTCGTGGTGGACGACGAGCAGCCGTTCCTGGATTACCTACAGGCAGTGCTCCGCGTTTGGGGAAACACCGTAACCGTAGCCCGGGATGGGAGAGAAGCTCTTTCCAAGATCTCGCACCAGACGTTCGACGCAATCATCAGCGACCTGTGGATGTCGCCCGTCGACGGGCGCATGCTGTTCGAGACGCTGAAGCGCGATCACCCAGAGGCAGCCGACCGCCTCGTGTTCTGCACGGGCGATACGGTCTCCGGCCAGACCCTGGCATTCCTGCAATCTCTCGACCGCCCTTACCTACAGAAGCCGTTCACGCTCACCGAACTCCGGTCCATCCTTCATCGGATGGCCGGACTCGCAAAGAAGTGAGATCGGTCCACATTTCTCGCCCAGGGCCGCCGATCCCGACCTTGAGGGTCTGAGAGCAACCGTCGTCAGAGTACATTTGGTGCACTCGACTGAGGCCATCACCTGGTTGGGTGGATCGTGTGGGACCCCGGGGATGTGCGGGAGCAAGCACACTCTCCGTTGGTCCAAGGAGCGGTTTGGGCGGCCCCGGAGGTGAACCTACTGGCCCCGGCGAGGTACAATTCTTTTGAGGAGGGCCCTCGACGGGCCCATGCAGAGAATCAAACGGCGTCGCGGCGAGCGGTGATGCGGCGTAGGGAAGGTTCAACGAACACGTGATTTACGTTTGCATCCCAGCGCAAAATCACGCCGATACTATCGGCCTGCTGCTCTGGAAAATCCGACAGGTCTTTGCGTCACATCCGCGGGAGTACCATCTCCTGCTGGCCACCGACGGGGCGACTGACGCAACACCGGAAGTGTTGCAGAGCTATCAGCGGGTGCTGCCGCTCTCCGTCACGAGCCACGAAAAACAGCGCGGCTACGCTGCGACGTTGGAGGGACTATTGCGGGAGGCTCTGCGCCGAACGGACAGACCGCGGCGAGATCTGATCATCACGCTGCCGCCCGACTTCAGCGTTTCTCCAACGGCGCTGCCTCAACTGATCAAACGCATTGAGTCCGGGGCCGATGTCGTCGTGGGCGAAGCGATCGATGGCGATCCGTCCATTGCGGGTCGCGTGGTGAGACGACTCGCCAACCGGCTCCTGCGTCCGGGCGTAAACCTGGCAGGTGCCCACGACTTGCTGTCAGGTGTCTGTGCCATCCGCATGAGTACCATCAAGCGCTGCCTGCGAGAACGATCGGGCAAGTTCTTCGAGACAGAGGAGCGCCTCGTCCACGCCGAACTCGTCGCTCGAGCCTCAGCCCACGCGCGCCAGATCGCGCTGGTGCGCATCGAGCCAGCACACCTGCGTCCCGCGTCGGTCGAGCGAGTCCGGCCCGTACGCCTGGCATGGGCGCTGCTCCGAGCCGGTAGACGCGTTCGCATTCCCCAACCATCGGTACCTGTCCGGAGGGCGTCATGAGAGCCGCCGCTATAGGTATCCTGGCCTTCGCCCTTGCCCCCCAGGCAAGTTCCGCTCAAACCGAAACCGGTCCGGAGTTGGCCCCGCCCGGCTGGGCCGAACGGTTTCCCGTGGGCGAGAAGCTCAGTTTTGACGCCAGGTTCGGGATCGTCAACGTGGGAAACGCAGCTATGCACGTCGTGGCGCGCGACACCGTTCGCGCTGACTCGGCCCTCCACCTTCAGTTCACCCTCGACGGCGGTCTGCTGGGTCTGTTCCGGCTCCACGACCAGTTCGACTCGTGGGTCGGCCTCGACGACCAATCCTCGCGGCGGTTTACCCAGGTCTTCGACGAGACGGGCAACCAGCGGACCACGGCTTACGAGATCTTCCCGGATTCGGGGATTTACTGGCAAGAGGGTGTAGACACAGCGAACGCCACTTCCGAGGATCCCTTGGACGACACTGCGTTCTTCTATTTCGTCCGCGCCCTGGAGCTCGAGCCCGGCCAACGGCACGAGTTCAACCGGTATTTTCGACGCGACCGCAACCCCGTCATCATCGAGGTCCTGGAGCGAGACACCGTTGACGTTCCCGCTGGCCGATTCCCCACCGTCCAGCCGATCATCCAGGGCCGAGGGATCTTCGCCGAAAACAAAAACGCCCGCATGTGGATCAGTGACGACGATCGCCGCCTCATCGTGCAGATGAAAAGCCGATTCGCGTTTGGGACCATCACTCTTAGGCTCACCGACATCGAAGGCCTCAGGGAATCTGGAATAGACCCCTAAACACAACCCCGCCGTCCCAGGGGCGTCCCTCGTAGCGCTGCCGACCACGGCAAGCGACGCCCATTCAGAGCGAGCATACGCCTCCTCGAATGCCGCACCCGAGACGGCACCGATTCCGGAAGCACACAAAAGGGGACCAGGGTGAGCTGCACCCTCGTCCCCTCAATCTGGAACCATTGAAGCTCTAGGAGCCCGATTCCGACTCAGCGGGCTCTGACGGCTCTCCGGTGACCTTCTCCCGCACTCGGCGAGCCGTGCTGGGGCTGATAACTTTCAGGATGAGATAGAAAACGAACCCGAGCGCCGCCAGCCACAGAAGGGTCCACAACAGTGACATGGCGAACCCGACCAGGCCAAACAACACCTTGAACACGAACATGCCAATGACAGCGAATACCGCATACCCGGCCAACTTGCGAATCATGTCGTCACTCCACAGAAGATCCGATCCACCTTCCCTACGATGATCAGTGACGCAGGGTTTCACCGCCAGGCCATACCATGAACCCACCAGACGTTTTGATCGTGGGAGGCGGGTTGCTGGGCGCCGGGTGCGCTCGTTCGTTCGCCTGCCGCGGCGTTTCGACCATGCTGCTGGACAGCGGCACCGAGGGTGGAATTGCGTCGACGGCAGCGGCGGGGATGCTGGCGCCGCTCGCTGAGTCCGGCCCGGAAGACCCCTTGCTCGGCCTCGGCGTCCGCGCCCGGGATCTCTACCATGAGCTGGCACCCGTCCTCGAGGAAGAGACCGGGATCGATATCGGCCTCTGGTCCGACGGGATCCTGCAGCTCGCATTCACAGACGAGGAGGCTCACCAGCTCAGGAGTGATATCGCGTGGCAACGCCAACGCGGCTTCAAATCCGACTGGCTCTCTCCCGAAGGCCTGCACGATGAGTGTCCGTGGGTTTCTCCCCAGGCCCTTGGGGCCCTCCATGCTCCGGAGGACGGTGCGCTCACCGCATCGGCCCTGCTCCAGGCTCTCCTCGCCAGCGCCGAGAAGCACGGGGCGCGCCTCGTGCACGACCAGCGCGTAGAGGCCCTGGACATCCAGCAGGGCAAGGTGACCGGTGTACGCACCTCGACCGAGACGTATTCGGCCGGGGCCGTAGTGCTGGCCGCGGGGTGCTGGTCCGGCAGGATAGGAGGACTTCCCCGGCCCCTGTCCGTGGAACCCGTGCGCGGCCAAATGGCGGCGTTCGCCTGGCCCGCCGACGCCAAACCCGGAATCGCTTACGCAGGCAGCCACTATGTCCTCAAGGTCGGTGACGAAGCATTTGCCGGGTCGACCATGGAGCACGCCGGCTTCGATGCGGCCGTCACCGAGGAAGGGCTGGCCTCCGTGGTTGGACAGGCACGACGCATCTTTCCGACCTTGCAGGACGAGGTTCCGGCCCGCACCTGGGCTGGCCTGCGTCCCGTCACCCCGGACGGTCGGCCCATTGTGGGTAGGGACCCGGACGCCGAGGACCTGTGGTACGCAACAGGGCACGGCCGTAATGGGATCCTCTGGGCCGGTTTGACCGGCGAGCTCATTGCCCGGCTCTTGACGGGTGAGGGAGTGGATCACGACCTGACACCTATCGATCCTGCCCGGTTCTGGAAATCTTTTCAAGCACATGCCCCCCCCGAGGATCCCGCTGAGGGCGACTCCGGCGGGAATCAACCAAACGGTTGAAAACTCGCTCCGCCACCGCTGGCCTGGTCTAACTCGCCTGGGTATGTTTCGGCCTGCTCATGGATTACGTCCAGCTCACCCGCTCCCCTAGCCCGA
>JBDHDY010000115.1:0-8485 GCA_039591275.1 Gemmatimonadota bacterium
CGTGATCTCGTTCGTGATTTCGTCGTCCTGAACGGAACGTGGCGGAATTGCTCCGGCGGCCCGACTCCGTGGGGAACCTGGTTGACGTGCGAGGAGGGGTTTTTTGGACCGGAATCCGGATTCCTCGAGTACCACGGTTACGCTTTCGAGATTCCCGTCACCCGTGAGACATGTGAGTGGACCGAGCCGTTGACTGCCATGGGACGCTTCGTCCACGAGGCCGTAGCCGTCGATCCGAGCTCAGGAATCGTCTACGAGACCGAAGACTTCTTGGACATCCGGCGTTCAGCAGGGCACAAACGCGCCGGCTTCTATCGGTTCATCCCCAACAAGCCACACCGCGACGGAGAGGTCGGTGATCTAGCGGCCGGCGGCCAGCTCCAGATGTTGGCGATCCACAACCGGCCGCGATACGACTCCAGCAGGAGACAGGTGGTCGGACGCACGTTGCCCGTCAGGTGGGTCGATATCGTGGAGCCGAATCCATTGGGGGGGCCGGACGACCATTCGATCGTCTTCGATGAGGGCTTCGCTCGTGGTGGTGCACGATTCACCCGCCTCGAGGGCTGCTGGTGGGATGACGGAAGCGTCTATTTCGTAGCCACCGACGGAGGAGATGAGGAACTCGGGCAGGTGTGGCAGTTCCGCCCCACCGGCGCGGACGAAGGGGAGCTCTCCCTCGTTTTTGAATCACGCAATAGGCGTGTCCTCAAACGGCCGGACAATGTGTGTGTGAGCCCCAGAGGCGCGATCGTGATGTGCGAAGATGCGGATGAGCGACGACAGTACATACGGGGATTAACCATGGACGGCAAAATCTTCGACATTGCGCACAGCCAAGTCAACCGCCTCGAGCTCGCGGGCGTCACGTTCAGCCCCGACGGGCAGACTATGTTCTGTAACACCCTGGGGGATCCGAAGAGAAAACTGCCGGGCATGACGTTTGCGATATGGGGACCTTGGGAGATCGGGGCCGTCTGACGAATCGTGCCATCTGTTAGCGGCAAATCGACTGATATCGGGCGTGCCCGGTTCCGTCACGGACGTGCTCGGGAGACCGAACATGAAAACGCCGCAGCCTCTCTCACTTCGCGTGGGGCTCTTCATCGCTTGTCTCGCCACGACCTCATGCACACTCGAACGGTACGCAGACGATGACAACGTCATTTACTCGCTGAGTCCTGCCACCTGGTTCGAAGACGGCTGGAGCTACTACGAGATTTCGCAGGATGAAAAGCGCGCGCTCTTCGGGGCGCGCTTTGGCTTCAGGCTCATTGATCTGGAACGAGACCGCGAAGATCCGACCGCTTTTGCTGCCGATCTGGATCGTGTCAGGGCGGCCACGTTCTATGGCGAAGGGAGACTAGCGCGTCTCGGTGTGCGGGAAGGAAGCACGGGTTGGTTCCTCGAGGGTCCCCAGGGGCCCGTACGCTCGGCGCTTCCCAGTGATGCCACGCCAAATTGGTCGCCCGACGGTGGGATGGTTGCGTATTACCGGGCGGCGGAGGCAGGGCTCTTCGTCGGCACGCCGGACGAGGCTGATTTCCTCGACGTGGGTGGATTCGTCACTGGGGTTGCATGGGCTCCCCCCGGAGACGTGGTGTATGCCTTGGTGGATCACGATGATGGTGTTTCCTCACTCGTTCAAGTTGAGGTTCCAGGGCGAGAAATGACGACCATCAAAGAGGGCCTGGACGCGACCAACCGTTACAACTCAATCGGTGTATCTGCGGACGGCGCATTCCTCTACCTAGCCCTTGCCGGTCCCGGGCCACCGGATCCCGAGGCTCGGCATCAACCGGTTGCCGACCGGGACATGGACATCTACGAGTTGAGCTTGGAAACAGGTGGGCTTCGACCCGTCGTGGAAACGGCGGGCGATGATTTCTATCCCATTGTGGTCGGGGATTATCTCTACTGGACTCATAACGACCTCGACGACGCTGTGGCCGTAGTTCCCATCGCTGGTGGGGAAGCGCGGGTCGTGGTGGAGGACGCCCAAATCCCCTACTGGAATCCCGCTGGCAGCAAGATCGCTTTCACGTACGGCGCCTGGCGGATCGCCGATTGGGGCCTGAACCTGGACGCCGGGGTCGTGGACGTCGACGCCGAGATGCGGCCGACCTCGGAGATGACACCCATCGTCGCGGGATACCATGAGGATTTCACCCCCGCCTGGTCGCCCGACGGGCGGTGGATCGCCTACCACTCGCACCGATCTGCCGGCCCGACCCCCTTCTACGCTGGCGAAGGCAGTACCGACGACCTCTACCTCCGCCATCCCTCGGCCCCACCCGGCGAGGAAATCCGCTTGACCGATTTCGGATGGGAGGTGGGCATGGCGGACTGGTCGCCCGATGGACGGCAGCTGGTGTTTGACTCCTGGGATCGGGGTGGTCCTCCCGGCATTTCGAAGCCCTGGATCGCCACGATCGATCCGGCGACGGGACGACCGCTCAGCGTCGAACGGCTGCCCTTGCCCGAGGGGGTCGAGAGCAGCCTGCTTGCTGCGTGGTCTCCGCTGGGCGGCGAAATCGCGCTGGTGGAGAGGGCCGGGAGATCGCGTCATGCGCTGTGGATCTTGAGCGTCGACGGAACCCAGGCCGAGAAGCTCCTCGAATTCCCCAGCAGCACGTATGGGGGAGTGGATTGGACGCCCGACGGCCAGCAACTGGTGTTTTCGGCTCTCGAGGAGGGGCGCATGCAGCTCTTTGCGCTGCCGCGGGTGGGGGGAGAGCCCCGGCTGCTGACCGATGACAGCGAGAGCCTCATCCACCCCCAGGTTTCCCCGGACGGTCGGTGGGTGGCCGCGACCCGAGCCCGCCGAGCGAAGGAGCTCCGGCGTCAGCTGCGATGATAGAATCCCGGTGGCGCATGATGCCGGTGGGACGGACCGGGGCTAACCGGCCAGAGCGGGTCAGATAGAGGCTGTGGGCCGTCCGGGGCTGCTACAGTGGGCGGGCCGACTGGCGTATCTCCATGATTTGCCGTGCCCTATGGCTGCTTCCGGTGATTGACACGGCGAGTTTAGGGTGCTACCCTTCTGCCCGTTGGAGAGCGCCCTCCGGGCGCACCGACACACCAGCGAGTCTGACAGAGGACCTGGGCATCGCTCCGGTCCTCTTTTGTCATGTTTCACCAACGCCGGGGCGGCCGCAACGCGAAAGCGTGGCGCGGTCCGCAACGGCGGCCCAACGCGGGGGACAGTCCGCGAAAACATGTTGAGCGATCGGTAAGTACGGCAGGGCCGCACTCCGACGACATCAACACAGCAACGTAGGGAGTACGGCAATGCGTGCAACCGGCAAGGTCAAGTGGTTCAACGACAGCAAAGGCTTTGGCTTCATCACCCGTGATGACGGCGAGAAGGACTGCTTTGTGCATCACACGGCTATCCAAGGAGATGGGTTCAAGTCGCTGAAGGAAGGCGAGCGCGTGGAGTTCGACGTCGTGCAGGGCCAGAAGGGGCCAGCGGCTGAGAACGTCACCAGACTCGACGACTGAGCAAACAACCGCAAAACCCAATGACGGCGGGGCTGCCTTGGGTCGAGGCGGTCCCGCCGCTCATGTCGCTGCAACTCCTGATCTGGGCGGGACAATGACGGAAATCATCATCGGTGAGAACGATCGCCTGGATTGGGCGCTCAAGAAGTTCCGCCGCACGGTGCAGCGGTCCGGTGTGCTGAAGGCGTTGGGCAAGAAACGCTTTTACGTAAAGCCGAGTCTCGCCAGAAGACTGAAGACCGCAGCTGCCCGGCGGCGTTTGCGCATGAAGACAAAGCGCCGCTAGTCGAAACCCTCGCCCGCTCCCCGACTACGCAGACGGTGTAACACAATCCTGAGGCCGGTACTAATGATTTCGGCCCAGGGGCGTTGATCGGGGTCTCCAGATCTATTCACAATGACATGTTTCTTTCCGGATTGTGACGTGGAGCACTATCGCCGCTTCCCGGCGTGTGCAGGCCCACCTTGGTTGTGACGCACGTCACCACGTGACGTAGTGCCCAGCGATTGGGGGAGGACTCAAGCCGCTGTGACCGTAGTTACAGCGTTTTGAAGCGTTTCCGTGTTGATTGTACCCTACGCGTTCCATAGCCACTGTCAGAACTGTACAAACCAGGTGGGAAAGTAGGCCAAGTATGTCCGAGCGCACATCGACGTCGCGCCCGCCCAGGGTGCTCATAGTGAGCGACCAGGATTGGTCCGCCTCGTCGCTTCAGAGCATTCTCTGGCCGAGCGGCTACTACGTCTTGCGGGAGCGGGTCGGCAGCAAGGCGCCGGATCGCGTGCGGGCTGCAAAGCCTGACGTAGTGTTTGTGGACGCCAATCTTTCCGATCCGGACGGCATAACCGTCTGCCGAACCCTGAGACTGGAGCAGCACGTCGCCGACAGCACGCCCATCCTCATGACCTCGGTGGACCAGCCATCACGCCAACTCCGGCTGGCGGCTCTGGAAGCAGGTGCCTGGGAGTTCATCAGTCATCCCATCGACCAGAAAGAGCTTCTTGCGCGGATCCACGTGTACGTGCAGGCGAAGTTCGAATCGGACCGGGCCCGTGACAACTCGATGCTCGACGGTGAGAGTGGCCTGTATAACCTTCGTGGTCTCGAGCGCCGGGCTCGGGAGCTGGCTGCTCAGGCCTTTCGCAATCACCGGGCCCTTGCGTGCTTGGTGATCGCTCCGGAGCTTGCCGACAATGGGTTTGGCGACGGTCCGAGTGATGGGATCATGAAGGATATCGCGGATGTCCTGAAGACAACGGCGCGGACGTCCGATACCGTGGGTCAGCTCGGTGACACCGAGTTCGCCATTCTGGCACCGGACACCAACGCTCCTGGCGCGGTGCGTCTCGCTGAGCGAATCGTTCAGGCCGTAGCTGAACTCGAGTTAGCAGCCGAGATCAGATTCCGGGCCGGGTACGAGGCGGTCTGGGATTATTACCAGCGTCCCATCGATCCCGTGGACTTCCTACTTCACGCAACGGAAGCGCTCAGGAAGGCTAGACGGGAAGAAGAAGAGGATCGTTGGATTTGGGCGTTCGAGGATGACTTCCAACCTGGGCAAGCCCCCCAGGCCTGGACAACGCCGCAGTCCATGCTTGAGCATGGACGCCGACGGCGTCCGACGCCGACACCGCACTAGCCCCTCCCCCCGCCCTTCCGGGCGGGCAGGCGGGCAGGCGGACAGTTTGACCGTCGACTACTCCACTGTGGTCGGCGGTTTCTTCTTTGTGTCGTTTAATGGATGTCAGCCTTGGATAGATCCAAGCCCTAAGCCCCAGTTCCCAAGCCCAGGTAGGGTGGGGTAGGGTTGGGCATCACATCCGTTCGGGCACCTCGATACCGAGGAGTTCGAGGATTGTCTGGAGGGTTGTTGCAAAACAGCTCGAGAGTGCGAGCCACGACGCTTGTTGCGTCTGGTTCTCCTCCCGCAGGATGTGGTGCTCGTGATAAAAGCGATTGAACGTCGTAGCCAGCGCGTATCCGTAATCGCACAGATGATTGGGGGCACGGGCGTCGAATGCGAGGGCGAGGACGTCCGGTAACTCCGCGATCTTGAGTTGGACGTCGCGTTCCATCGAGCTCGCTGCCGGGAGGATAGGGCCGGGCTCGAGTCCCTGCGCCTTGGCTTTTCGCAGAATGGATTTGGTCCGGACGGTCGTATAAAGCAGGTATGGTCCGGTACGTCCCTCGAATGACGAAAAGCGATCTAGGTCGAACACATAATCCTTGGTTCGGTGGTTCATCAGGTCGGCGTATTTCAACGTGGCCATTCCGACCATGCGAGCGATCTCCACCTTTTCTGCCTCGTCGTACTCTCTGGCGACCTCCAGTTCTACCATTCGCTCGGTTGCCTTTTCCGTCACGAGCTCGATGAGATCCTTGAGCCGCATCACTCCGCCCGCGCGGGTCTTGAACGGCTTTCCGTCCTTTCCGTTCATCGTGCCAAAGCCGGTGTGCTCGAGGCGAACAGCATCCCGAGCAATGTTGGTTTTGTAGGCACCCCGGAACACTTGTCGGAAGTGGTCGGCCTGGCGGTTGTCCACCACGTATAGGATCAAATCTGCTTCGAGTTCCTGCACCCGTTGCTCGATAGTGGCGAGGTCCGTGGTGCTGTACAGGACCGCTCCGTCTGTCTTGAGGAGCATGAGCGGTGGCACTTCTTTCTGATCCCCCGGCTCGGAGACGTCGACTACCAGAGCGCCCTCGGATTCGTAGGCGTGCCCATCGTGCCGGAGCCGTTCAATCAGTGGTGGAATGCGTGATTGAGTATCGCTTTCCCCGAGCCAGAGCTCGAAGTCGACGTTGAGTTTCTCGTAGTCGCTCTTGAGCTCCGCCACGGAGATGCCGACAAAATGCTGCCACAGTGCCCGATACCCCGGTCGTCCCTGCTGTAGCTTGACGGTGGCGAGGCGTGCCGCTTCCATTGCTGCTGGGTCGCTTTGGGCGTTACCGCTTGCCGCCGGGTACATCTCCTCGAGATCGATGATCGTGAGCGGCGGTGTTTCGGGATAGGGCCCGGTGCAATCTGCGTCGAAATAGGGGAGTTCTGGTTGGCGACGCTCGAGTTCGGAGATGAGCATCCCCATCTGGAGACCCCAATCCCCGAGGTGAACATCGCCGACAACGTCGTGACCTAGAAATCGCGCGACCAGCTTCAGGCTCTGCCCAATGATCGCGGCGCGAAGGTGGCCCACATGCATCGGCTTGGCCACGTTGGGTCCGCCGTAGTCGACGACGATTCGTTGAGGTGTTGGCGTCGGCTCTACTCCCAACCGCTCGTCACTCGCAGTCTTCTGCACATGCGAGGCAAGGAATTCGTCAGTGAGAGTCAGATTGATGAAACCGGGACCCGCCAGCGAAACGTCTCGAAACGCTGTTTCATCGGCGAGCGGCTGGACCACTTTTTCCGCGATCTTGCGGGGATTCGCCTTGTACGCTTTGGAAGCTGCCAGCGCACCGTTGCACTGATATTGCCCTAGGTCCGGCCGATCGGAGACCACGACCTCGCCATAGTCGGCGTGGTAGCCGCTGGACTCGAAAGCCTGGGCGAGAATCTGCGAAAGGCGTTGTCTCAATGATGCCATAGGGCTCTTAGGCGAAGGGCAGACGTAGGGTACAAGAGAATTGCTGCCAGCTGCCAGCGGCCAGCACCCTGCCTCCGGCTGTCTGCCGCGATCGGCCATGCTGTGGGGAAAGGCCTGGGACGATCAAACCGCGATTACCGTGGTGGCTCGGAGCACCAGCGCTCGTAGCTGCCGCCGGGACAGCCGGCAGCCGGCCGCTGGCCGCTGGCAGCCGTTTTCCCTACCCCTCTCTCACCATTAGGCTCGCCACCAGTTTGCTGAACCTCGCTGGGTCCGGCAGCTGTCCTCCCTCCGCCAGGATTGTCTGGCCATAGAGCAGTTCCGCAAGGGTCTGGATGCTGGGATCCGACCGATCTTTGTCGAAGCGCTGCTGCATCTTCTGGAGGATCGGATGTGATGGATTGATCTCGAGGATCCGCTTTACCTTGGGAACGTCCTGGCCGAGCTGACGCAGCAGCTCCACGATCTGGGGAGACGGATCCTGCGCGTCTCCCACCAGACATGCGGCAGAAGCGGTGAGACGGTTGGTCAACCGCACCTCTTTGACCTCGTCGTCGAGGATTTCCTTGAGAAGGGCCAGCAGATCCTTGTGGGTGGTGGTCTGCTCTTTGAGCGTCTCTTCCGCCTCCCGCCGTTCGGCGTCGGTTCCCAGCTCGACCTCTCCTCGCCCCAGCGACTGCCATTGCTTGTCGTGGAACGGTGGCGGATTCTGGAGCCACACGTCGTCGACTCGGTCGGTGAAGAAGAGAACCTCGTATCCCTTCTGGAGGAATCCCTCCATATGCGGCGATTGCTCGACGGCCTCTCGGGATGGGCCCGTGAGAAAATAGATCTTGTCCTGGCCCTCCTTCATGCGTGAAACGTAGTCTGCCAGGGTCGTGGGTTCCGTCTCACTGTGGCTAGACGCGCACAACACGAGATCGAGGATCGGATCTCTGCTTTCCTCCAAGGAGAGCAACCCTTCTTTGAGCACCGCGCCAAATTGAGCCCAGAAGATACGATACTTCTCGAGCTGGTCGTCTTTGAGCTTACTCAACGCCTCCATGATCCTCTTGACGAGAAACTTGCGGATGGCGGCAATCTGCCTGTCTTGCTGCAACAGCTCACGTGATACGTTGAGAGAGAGATCCTCTGCATCCACCACGCCCTTGATGAAGCGAAGGTGGTGTGGCATGAGGTCGCGGCATTCATCCATAATGAAGATCCGCTTGACGTATAACTGCAGACCTCGGTAGGACATCTCCTGGTGGTAGAGATCCAGGGGAGCGTGGGACGGAATGAAGAGCAGGGCCCGGGCGTCAACCGCACCCTCCATTCTGACAGAGATTTGCGTGAGCGGATCGTTCCAATCGTGCGAGATGTGCTTGTAGAACTCGTGGTACTCGGTGTCGGTGAC
>JBDHDY010000116.1:0-12940 GCA_039591275.1 Gemmatimonadota bacterium
CGTCGAATGCATCGCAAAGGCAGCCCCCTGGGGATCCCGGCATTGGGCAATCCTATCTCCGCCGGGAACTTCCATTGGCTCGACCACAACTTGCCCGCCAAGGTCACTGACCCTCGGGGCGGTCGCGTCCACGTCATCCACCGTGACGTAAAACAACCAGCTGGGCGGACCAGGCATGTCAGCAGACTTGTTGTACATACCGCCAAGAGTCGGGCCGCCGCGGCCATACATTTGGTAGAGCCCGGCGGGACCCATATCCATCACTTCGCTTTTCACCCAACCGAATAGCGTGCTGTAGAAATCGAACGCTGCCTCGTGGTCGGTCGTCGCCAGCTCATGCCACGAAAAATGCCCCACTCCCGTTGAACCCTCATCTCCCACCATGGCTTCCTCTGAGTTGTGGACGGCGAAAGCAGCTCCCTGCGGATCGGCGAGTACTGCAAAGCTCCCAACCTTCGGGATCGCCATTTTCGGCATCAGGACCTTGGCACCCAGCTTCGTAGCCTCCGTGAGCGTGGCGTCCACGTCGGGCGTCCCGATGTAGGCCCGCCAGTGGGAAGGGACTCCGCCTTTTACCGCGTCGTCTGGCAACGCCAGAACGCCGGCCACGCGCGCCTCGCCCTTCGTCCACACCGTGTATGGTTGGTCACCACCCTCCCACTGCGTCGTCCCCCAGCCGATGAGTTCCGTGTAAAAGCCCCTGGCAGCTTCTGGATCGGAGGTCAGCAGCTCGTACCATACGAAGCGGCCTCGATCAGTATCGTTGGGCATGACAGCCTCCATGTTGTCGAGGGTTCCCCCCCGACCACCCGGCCCAGCCGGGGGCTTGGGCAGTGGGGCTTGGGGAAGAAGCATCCCTCGTCGGCAGCCTAATCCCTAAGCCCCAAGACCCAAGCCCCCGGGAGGGTTGGGTAGCGGGGTGGACTCCCCCCCCTCCACTATTATTCTCGGGCCGCCTCCCATCGGGTAGGGGGAGCAGACCTCTGGAGGCAGCCCAACACACCCCTCGGCCGGAACAGGAGCGGACCGAATGCGGGCGATGGTGCTCGATCGATCAGCCGACATCGACAAATCACCCCTCGTGATGCGTGAGGTGGCCGATCCGCGCCCGGCGGCCGGTGAGGTGCGCATCAGTGTAACTACGTGCGCGGTTTGTCGTACGGATCTGCATGTCATCGAGGGCGACCTCCCCACGAGGAAAAGACCGGTCATCCCGGGGCACCAAGTCGTGGGAGTCGTAGACGAGTTGGGTGATGGGTGCGCTCGCCTGAGAAAGGGCGATCGGGTCGGCATAGCCTGGCTGCGCCACACCGACGGCACGTGCCGGTTCTGTCGCTCCTCGCGCGAGAACCTCTGCCCTGACTCCCGCTATACCGGCTACCACGCCGACGGCGGCTACGGCGAGTACGCCACCGTGCCCGAGGCCTTTGCCTACGACCTGCCCGACGAGTTCGACGATGTCACGGGATCGCCGCTCCTGTGCGCCGGCCTCATCGGCTACCGCGCCCTCAAGCGGGCCCAGGTCCCGAAGGCGGGGAAGCTGCTGCTGGTCGGCTTCGGCTCCTCAGCTCACGTGGTGCTCCAGATTGCGCGGCATCGAGGCTATGAGACGTTCGTAGTGACGCGAAGTGAGAACCACGTTCGGATGGCTGAGGAGATGGGGGCGGGCTGGGCGGGCAGCGACATGGCGGCCCTCCCCGCTAAAGTGGATAGCGCTATCCTATTTGCGCCGGTGGGTCGGCTCGTCCCACCCGTCATGGAGGCCCTGGACCGCGGCGGCACTTTGTCCATCGCGGGAATCCACTTGAGCGACGTTCCCTCTCTCAACTACGAGCAGCATCTCTTCCACGATAAGGAGATACGGTCGGTGGCGGCCAACACGAGGGACGACGGCCGAGAACTCCTGGCTGAAGCGGTTGAGGCGGGTGTCGCACCTCACGTCACAACCTACCCCCTCGCCGATGCCAACAAGGCCCTGCAGGATATGAAGCACAGTAGAGTCGAGGGGACCGGCGTGCTCGTAATCGGGGAGGACCTTTGACAGGGGCTTTTCTTACAAACAATCTTTAGGGAGACAAAACTCCGGGTGGATCAGTTGGGAGCCGGAGGGCAGTGACCATGAGTCGTTACGATTTCGACGAAGAAGAGTCCCGGTACGAGTCCGAGGATTGGTACGATCCCCCGGACGAGGGGGAACTCGACTCTCCGGACGAAGCCGAGAAAGAAGATCTCGACGATATCCAAGGGCCGGAACACGCGTCCGGTGAGCACGACGTCGAGATCTCCAGGGAGGTCGACAAGGACGGCAACGAAATCTGGTATGCCGATGATAGCAAAGTCCCCGGCGGCACCTCGATGGGGAGCAGCATCGAGGAGGCGATGGAAGGTCTTGACGGTCGCCGACGGGCCTATCGGGAGATGCTACGCAAGTCCCGCGAAGGGGTTGAGGAGGAAGAAGAGATACCGGAGCCCGAACACTCCAGCGGCGAGCACGGCGTCGAGGTCTCCATGGAGATCGACGAGAGTGGGAATGAGGTGTGGTACGCCAACGATGACCGGGTCCCCGGTAGCACCTCCCAGGGTCACAGCGTCGAAGAGGCGGTCGAGGGATTAGATGCCCGCCGGAAGGCGTATCGCGAGATGCTGCGCCGATCCCGCGAAGAGGGGAAGCGAAAGAAAAAACCGGACTCCTGACCGATCCGGATCCGGCCCGTCCCGGCGTCAGGCAGCCGGGATCGCCGCCTCAGACCCGTTCCACGGGAAGCACCAAGCAGGTGGGGCCACCTGAACCCTTCCTAAACTCCGACAAATCCAGTGCGTGCACCGTGAAACCCCGATCCGTGAGTGTTCGGATCGCCTCGGCGTTCTCCGCCGCATTCGCGATGACCTCTCCGTCTCGCAAACAGATGACGTTCCCGGTGGACGGACCTCGCCGCGTCACATCAATGAGGTCAAAGCCCCGGAAATAGTCATCCGGAAAGACTCCCCGGCAACATATGATTCGTTCCGGTCCAACCACACTCATCGCCCCACCGAGATGGAGGTAGGTCGCCTCGAGCTGGGCCACCCGCATCTCGTAACCCAGCTTGGCCATCATTCCGGCGAGCTGTTCTACGCCCTCGTCGTTGGTCCGGTTCGAGCGCCCCACAAAGGCAATGGCACCCGCCAGTACCACGTCGCCACCCTCCACGGTCCCAGGCGCCTCGATGACTCCCACGAGGGGTTCTCCAATCGTATCCAGTGCTTGGGCTATCCATCGCTCTTCCCCCCGCCTTGCCTCTAAGCCCACTCGAAGCTGGATGTACCCCTCGGGGGTGCTGAGCGCGACGTCTCGTGGAAAGACGGAGTTCGGATGCTTCGCCAGCTCCGGAACGTCGACGACCTCGCAGCCGACTCCCGCCATGGCGCTCTTCAGCGCGTCGTGCTGCTCTCTCGTCGTCTCCCGGTCAGCCAGTTCCACGATGTTGTTCGCCTGATGCGTGTTGACGTCGAAATACGCATCCCGCGGTGTGGACACGATGGCCCGCGTCAGCCTGTCACCCTCATTTCTCAGCATCTAGGCATCATCAATCAACTCATTTCAGCTCAGCAACACAGGGCGCCGATGAGAGTGACCGCTCACTCCTGATAGGCTGCGCGAGCCATCAGATGATCTCCAGGTGGCCGACCTTCACCCATCCCACCTTTCCATCTGCGAGCACGATCTCCGCCCACTCACCGGAGTGTTGGTCGATCCGCACCTTCGTTCCCTCGTGAATCACGAAGACCTGCAATGACCGGTCTTCGCTGGGGGCACTCTGTACCAGCACCTCCTCGGTCAAGACCACGGCCTCCAGCGGCTCGCCGATCTGGAGTTCGACGGCAGCCAGATTGATTCCCAGGAGGCCGACCATGACCCCTCCGGCTATCGCCAGGCGGCGCCCCCAGCGGACGATCAGCTGCCCGTAACCCAACACGTGAGCGACGATGCCCGCCGAGCCAAAGAGATATGCCGCCGCCACCACGAGAAGGACCCAGGTCCGCGGAAGCGCGTGGACCCACCAGTCGATGGCCCGAAACAGCCAAAAGCCCGGCAGCGGTGTGATCTCATCGGCGGCGAGTGATCGGGCAAGCTCGAGGTTAGCACGGGCGTCGTCGTCACGGGGCATCAACTTCAACGCCCGCTCGTAATTCACGATAGATCGGCCCAGGTTCCCAAGTTTGAAATACGTGTTGCCAATGTTGTAATACAGCTCTCCGCTCTCGTATCCCGCGTCACGGATGCTCAGATAGCTCTCCAGCGCACCTTGATAGTCACCTTCCTGATACCGCCGGTTCCCTTCCTCGAAGAATCCCTGCTGCGCACGCCCGCCTGCAGGGACTAAAAGGAATGCGACCGTCACCATGGCACACCGCAACGCGCGTGCGCAACTCACCGCGTTATCTCCCGATCTAGATCCGTCATGACCTGCTCGGCCCTGGCAAGGAACGCTTGCATCTCTGCTGCATCCATTCCTGACGGTGCGAAGCGCTGGCGGTCGCAGACTCCCAGGCAATCGAAGTACGCTCGGGTCACCTCGTCCGACACGCCTCGTTCTGCTAACCGCGTTCTCACGTCTTCGCGAATCAACCCGGCCTCAGCAATGTTCAGCTTGTCACCGATGAATCCTTGAAGTGCCTTGCCGGTTTCTGCAAAGAACTCACGCTGTGTGTCGGTGTTCAGGAGGGCGCGGGCACGTGACAGGCGCTTCCTGGCAACTCGGCTGGCGCGGCGGCGGCGAGCATACGCCACATCTCCCTGTAGGCGGTCCCGGTGGCGTCGTACGCCCAGCGCGCCCGCCACGATCGTAAGCGGCACCAGGAACACAACCCAGAAGCCGAGCTCCGTCACAAGCGAGCGATCCACCGGCTGGAAGGACGGCTCTCGAATGTTGATGAACCGAATGTCCTCGCGCAGCGGCTCTATCGCTCCCCGCGCGCGGCCAGCCGCGACCGGTCCCAGCACCGGCTCACCGGTCACTTCCACTGCGATCGGAGTCGAGGCCGCCAGCTCATACGATCCACGGGCCGGATCGAAGTAGCTGAACTCAATGGCGGGGATCGTCCTCCTACCGGGGGCACGCGGGATGAGAACGTACTCAAACGTCTTCCTTCCCGTGACGAGATCGCCACTCCAGTCGACCTGTTCTGATATTTCCGGCGGATACACCTCGAAGTCGGCGGGAAAGTCGATAGTGGGCTCCGGCAGCGTCCGGATGTTTCCTTCGCCCTCCACACGGACGGAGAGCGTGATCGCCTCGTTGGTCTCTGCCTCGACCTTGTCCACGGATGCCGTTATCCCAAGATCCCCAACTAATCCGCCGAACTCCGCTGGACGGCCGGCCTCTGGGAGCGGCAACACTTCAACCTCGATGGCCTCTGACGACAGCAGTGTCGCTACGTTGCGGCCAAGCAGTGAGCCGCCTCTGAAGAAGTCATCAAAGACGTCGAACGAGCGGCGGCGGACCCGCACTTGAGCCTCGACCGTCATGGGATCGATTGTCTTCCGGCCTGCGCTAGTCGCAAAGAGTGCTGTCTTCTTGATGGTGGCGGCGGCGTACTGCATGCCGTTTCTCACCTCGGTATCGACCGCGGGAGATGGCGGCTGCGGATACTCCTCCGCCCAGAAGCCGGCCGTTCCGGGCGACTTGGTTACGCTATAGGAGCTCACGCTGACGCGAGTGTATATCCGGTACTCCACTATCACGGGCTCGCCCTGGTGCACCCTCGCCTTGCTCACCGTCGCCGTGATGAAGAGATCCTCAGGAGCGATTTCCACCTCTCCGCCCTGCGGTGCGCCGGCTGGTCTGCGAGGGCTCTGGGGAGCGCCGGGAGCCGCTCCGGCCATGATTTCGATTTGCAGCGGATCCGTCGCAAACGCTTGGCCGTTTACCTCCACCTGGACTGGCGGGATCTCAAAGTTGCCTTCCGCGATCGCCAGAAACCGGTACTGCAGCGTGATGGAGACCGACGTTCGTCCGTTGATTATTTGCATCTGACTCGAGGAACTGCTGCCCAGATACGTCGCAAACCCGCTCATATCCGGCAACATGGGATCCCGGTCGACGCGTTGGACGCCGGAGATTTCGACGGAAAGGACAAACTGTTGATTGGACGCGACCTGCGCGCTGTTCAGGTAAGATCGCACCGCAACGTCCTGGGCGGACAGCAGCATGGAGATCGCCGACACGGGGATGCCAAGCACCGTGCAACACGCGATGCGCCACGTCGTCCGCCGTGTCTGTTGTCTCACGATCCTGGCTCCACACTGATGCAACGTCGCCGCCACACCTCTCACCAATCCTTCGCGACTTTCCTTCGAGGTCCTGCGCGCAACCGCTGGCGCTGAACCTCGTTCGGGTCTTCGTTGATAGCCTGCAACAGGCGCTCCGCTTCCTCGCGACTCATCTCACGAGGCTGCGGCTGATCCGATTGCTGACGTTCCTGCTGCTCTTCGGGCTGCCCTTCGGACTGTTGCTGTTGTTGCTCTTGTTGTTGCTCCTGTTCTTGCTGCTGCTCTTGCTGTTGCTGTTGCTGCTGATTCTGATCCTGTTGGTCCTGTTCCGAATCACTCTGCTGGTTATCCGGGTCGTTCTGCTGTTCCTGCTGTTGTTGTTGCTGCTCGAGCTGTTCGAGCGCGAGTTCCAGGTTGTGCTTGGCATCGGCGTCGGTCGGGTCGATGCGCAACGCCTCCTTATACGCCTCTACACTCTCCTGCAACTGTTGCTGCCGGTAGAGCGCATTGCCCAGATTGTACCAGGACTTGGCCTGCAGGGACGGAGCCTCGGCCTCCGCCGCCTGTCGATAACCGTCTAGGGCGCCCTGAAACTCCTCCGTCTGGTACAACGCATTGGCTTCGTTGAAGCGGATGAGAGGAGCGTTTGGGGCTTCACGAAGAGCCTCTAAGTATTTCTCTCGTGCCTCCCCGTATCTCCCCTCCGCGTATAGCCGGTTTCCCTCGCGCACTTCAGCACGTCCTTCCTGCCCACACAGCATCGAGGGAGTGAACAGAACCAGGATGGGTCCCAGTACGATGCTAACCCGGAATCTCACTGAAACCTCCCGGTCCATGCCGTCGTGACACGCCTGCGCTCGGGCACCAGAAACTCGATGAGCAAGACGACCAGCCCGAATCCTAGAAAGATTTGATACTGCTCCTCAAACTGCGTGAGCTCCTGCGCGTCGAGTTCCCGGCCTCCCAGCTCCGCGATCTCTTCCACCAACTGGTCGAGTTCGCTCTCTGAGACGCTGGCTCGAAAATACCGACCCCCTGTGGCGTCCGCGACATCTCGCAGGGTCGCCTCATCGAGCCTCGTTGTCACCACCTCGCCATTCTCGTCCCGCTTGAAACCTCGCCTCCGGCCGCTCGCGTCGAAGTCCGGAATCGGCACGCCGTCCGCCGAGCCGATGCCCACCGTGTAGATGCGGATGCCTTCCTCGACGGCCCTTTGCACACTGCCGTCGATCACTCCTTCATGATCTTCGCCGTCCGTGATGACGACGAGTATCTGGTGCTGGCGTTGACCCGCCTCGAACGCATCTAGCGACGTCTCAAGCGCCTGACCGAGGTTGGTACCCGGCAGCGGGATCAGATCCGGCCCCATCGCGTTCAGGAACATGGCGGCAGCGCCGTAGTCCACGGTGAGAGGAGCCTGTACAAAAGCCTCTCCCGCAAAGGCCACGAGACCGACCCGATCGCCTTCTAACAGGTCCAGCAGCGAGCGCACCGCGTGCTTCGCTTTCTCAAGGCGATTTGGTGCGATGTCTTCGGCCAGCATGGATGCCGACACATCGAGTGCTACGATGAGGTCCTGCCCTTCACGGCTGACCGTCTCCACCCTCGTACCGAACTGCGGCCGCGCCAGGGCGGTCACCAACAAGAGCACCGTGATAAGCAACAAGGCTGTCTTCGCCAAACGCCCGCGACTACTCACCGACTCGCTCAACCTTCGCATCAACTCGACCTCGCCGAATCGTCCGACCGCACGTTGCCGCAGGCGGAACGCATACCACAGAAACGCTCCAAGAACGGGAACCAGCAAATACGCGTACAAGAATTCGGTGAACCCGAATCGGAACATGAGTTCTAGGCTACGTCCGTTAATTGTTCATCGGCCACAGATTGACGCAGATTACGCAGATTGTGTCGACACTCAACCTCACATCTACTACGCGAAACATCAGTGTCAATCTGTGTAGATCTGTGGCTCACTTACAACCGCAAGTCTCCTTCTATCCAGACTCCAGCATTAGCTAAGGGCTTCCAACCTGCAAATGTCAGCTGCAGATGAATGCGGTTTGAAGGGTTTGAATTAGCCACAGATGAGCGCAGATAACCGCAGATTGCCCTTTTACCACGAGTCACACTTCGCGAGAAATCAATGTTCATCTGCGTAAATCTGTGGCTCACTTCCAAATATCCCTCTTGTACTTCCAAATATCCCTCTTGTCCACCACGCTTCTAGCGCTGGTCACGTGGCAAACTCTCTGTGTTCTCTGTGCCCTCTGTGGCCAAAACCAGAATCCACATCCGTCCCTTCGTCCTAAAGCTCAGCATTCGCCACGAACCAACCTGAAAATATCGGCCGCGGATGAACGCGGTTTGAAATATTTTGAAAAGCCACAGATTGACGCAGATCATACAGATTTTGCAGCCGACGTTACTCATACATCCAGTCAACAAACATCAGTGTTCATCTGCGTTGATCTGTGGCTAATTCCCAACCGCAACTCTCCCTCTCTCCGTGCCCCAGCACTCGCTACGGGATCTTCCTTAGAACCGTGTTGCCCAACCCAACCTCCAGCACGACGAGCAGTAGCCCAAACACCAAAGGATAGTGAAACAACTCTCCGTAGCGGGTGTAGTGCTGAACCTCAATCTCGGTCGTCTCCAGTTCGTCGATCTCGCGATAGATGCTCTCCAGACTCTCTCGGTCTGTGGCACGGAAGTACTGCCCGCCCGTGAGCGTCGCTACTTCTCGCAGCGCATCCTCATCGATGTCGACGGGCATCCGCACGTAGCGCCGGCCGAACATCGGATCGCTCACAGGAATCGGCGCCTCACCCCGTGTTCCGGCTCCGATTGCATAGACGCGAATGTCAAACGCTTGCGCCATTTGTGCAGCGGTGACAGGATCCACTTCACCCCGGTTGTTGCGTCCGTCCGTAAGAAGGATGACGACCTTCGACTCCGCGTCACTGCCTTCCAGCCGTTTGACAGCGGTCGCCAGCCCCATCCCAATGGCCGTTCCATCCTCGATCATGCCGACCTGGAGCTCGCCCAGCAGGTCAGACACGACACCGTAGTCCAGCGTGAGCGGCACCTGGGTATACGCCTCACCCGCAAAGATCACGAGCCCGATGCGATCGTTGCGGCGCCCTCCCACGAAATCGGCGGCCACCTGCTTTGCAGCTCCCACGCGATTGGGGGTCAGGTCCTCCGCCAGCATCGAGCTCGAGATATCTAGCGCCAGGATGATGTCTATTCCCTCAGTGATAACGTCCTCGCCGGAAATTCCGGACTGTGGGCGCGCAAAGGCTACGATCAGAGTCGCCAGGGCCAGCACGCGGAGCCCAAACAGCGCGTGGCGAAAGCGCATCGCGCGCGCCTTAACAGCGGGCTTTACGATGTCCAGCTGAGAATAGCGAATGGTCCCACCGTGTCGCGTCCGCCACTTCCAGTACCAGTACCCCAAAATGGGGAGACCAGTCAAGAGAAAGAGATACTGGGGATCTGCGAATCGATATACCATGGTCTGTTCTAGTCGCCGAGCTGTTCGTCGTCAGGGTTGCTGCGGCTCAGCTCCGCGCTCACCGGCGCCAACCCATTCGCTTCAGCCGCAGTCATTTCAACCGCCCGCGTCTCGTCCACCAGCTGACGCGCCAGGGGGATCATCTCTCGGCAGACTGAGACATCTGGCCTGAACTTGGCAAACTTGACGAGGTCACTTCGCTCGAAGAACGTCACGAAACGCTCGAACACCTCGTGTCCGACCTCGACTCGTTCCAGCTCGCTGAGCACGTCAGGTGTGGTCATCTCCATCGCATCGATGTCATAGCGACCGTCCAGATAGCTGCGGATGATCTCGGAGACATTGATGAAGTATTGTTTGATCACCCCTCGCTCCAACAAACCGGATGCCGCGAGACGGTCGAGCGCTTCATAGGCAACCACATGTGGGGGACGCCGAGGTACCGTCGGTGTTAGCAGGTCGCTGACCCTCTGGGCCCGCTTCTGATGACGCCGGTACCACCAATAGCCGAGCGCCCCCAACGCCAGGGCTATGAGGAACCACGGCGCTAGGATCAGCCAGTTGCGGGGAATCTCGAGCGGGGGTTTGATGGCTCGAATGTCACCGGTGTCGTCACGTCCCACCGATTGTACCGTCACCGTCACGGGATCTGTGCTGACGACCAATGGGTTGGCGTCCCCCGACCTGGAAACGCTCACCTCGAGCGGCGGGATCTCGAGCTCACCGAGCTCAAACGCCGTAAGGACATATCGGGCGCTGGTCCGCGCACGCCCGTTCACGGTGACGGGCGCCGCAGTCTGAACATCGAGGACTTCAAACGCCCCCAACGCATCTGCCGGCGCCGGCCAAGTCACCGATTGCTCGCGGTCGTGTTCGACAGTTGCCGTCAACGTGACCCGATCTCCCACGGTTAGCCGTGCCGTATCCACGCGTGCCTCCACCGTCACGGCCTCCTGTGCGGCACCGGGCACGGCAAGCAGCGACAGAAGCGTGACGACCCGTGCCGTGTCCGCGCACATCCGCGTCATTTCCGCAGCCCCACACGTTGCAATGCTCAACGGAACCGCCTCGCCCGCTTTCGGAAAAACATCATGAGTGGATCGAAATACGGTTGATCGGTGCGGATCTCGATGACATCGGTCTTCGTAGACCGAAAGACCCGTTCCCGAGTATCCCGCCACCCGATAACCTGTGCCTCGAGCATCCTTTGAAACGCGACGTCGGACGTATTGACAAACAAATGCTCACCGGTCTCGGCATCCTCCAACTCCATGTAGCCGATGGGTGGTATCTCCGCTTCCCGTATATCGGCCATCTGTATGGCGACGACGTCATGGCGTCGTCCCGCAACCGAGAGAGGACGCTCGTAGTCGCTTGTGAGAAAATCTGAGACCAGAAACACGACAGCGCGACGTCGAACGACGTGGGTGAGATACTCGAGTGCCAGCCCGATATCCGTACCCTGCCCCTCCGGCTCGAGGTACAGCAATTCGCGGAGCACACGCAGCACGTGGCGCCGGCCCTTGCGAGGCGGTACAAACTTCTCAATGCGGTCACTGAAGATGATCAGGCCGACTTTGTCATTGTTCTTGATCGCAGAGAACGCAAGCAGCGCGCAAATCTCAACGGCGATCTCGGCCTTCATCCGCTGCTGGGTACCGAACTCACCTGATGCACTCACATCCACCACGAGCATCACCGTGAGTTCCCGCTCCTCCTCGTGGACTTTGACATACGGCGATCCGACACGGGCGGTTACGTTCCAGTCAATCGTCCGAATGTCGTCGCCGTACTGGTACTCACGCACCTCCGCGAAATTCATCCCGCGGCCCTTGAATACCGAATGGTACTCCCCGGAAAAAATCTCGTTCACCAACCCCCGCGTGGAAATCTCGACGCGGCGCACCTTCTTGAGAATCTCTCGTGGGATCATCGCGCTGCGCTTAGTTCCTGCGGAGTGAAACCGTCAAAATCCATCACTGCGAACACCCGCCGCTCAGGGAACCTCGATACGATTCAACACTTTGGTGACAATGTCCTCCGATGAGACCTCTTCGGCCTCGGCCTCGTAGGTGACGAGGACGCGGTGCCGTAGGACGTCCATACCAACCACCCTAACGTCCTCCGGCGTCACGTAGCCTCGACACTGGAGAAAGGCGTGGGCTCGAGCAGTCTTCGCCAGGTAGATCGACGCCCGCGGAGAGGCGCCGAATGCGATTAAGTCCGCAAGATCATCCAGCCCGTAAGATTTTGGATCCCGCGTGGCAAACACGATGTCCACGATATACCGCTCGACCTGCGGGTCCATGTACACCATCTCGACCGCCTTACGGGCCCGCCGGATCTCCTCCGGCTCCACCACCGCCCTCACTTCGGGCTCCTGACCAACTGCCATACGACGCATGATCTCGAGTTCTTCATCCTTCTCCGGGTAGCCGACCGAGAGCTTCAACATGAAACGGTCGACCTGGGCCTCCGGAAGCGGATACGTGCCCTCCTGCTCGATGGGATTCTGAGTGGCGAGCACCAAAAAAGGGTCGTCGAGAGGGAAAGTGTTATCACCAATGGTGACCGTGCGTTCCTGCATCGCTTCCAGCAACGCTGACTGCACCTTGGGTGGGGAACGGTTGATCTCGTCGGCTAATATGACGTTGGCGAAGATTGGCCCCTTCTTGGTCTTGAAGGAGGAATCTTTCTGATCGTATACCAACGTCCCGATGAGATCAGCCGGAAGCAAGTCCGGCGTGAATTGAATGCGGTGAAACGCAGTCTGGATCGCCCGAGCCAGCGTGCGCACTGTCATGGTCTTCGCCAAGCCCGGGACGCCCTCCATCAACACGTGGCCGTTGGCTAGCAACCCAATGAGCAAACGCTCCACCATGTACTTCTGGCCAACGATCACCCGCGCCACCTCGTCGACCAACCGTGAGACGAACGCGCTTTCCAGTTGAATCTTCTCTTGAATTACTTCGATGTCGCGATGCATAGCCGTTTCTTCCCCAAGGGTCTCCCAGTCGCAGGCGCTGACGCCGCCCGCCCCACGTTCGGCGGGGGCGGGGGCGGGGGCGGGCGGTGGATGCATGCATCCGAATTGTAAAAGATGATTAGAGAATGGGAATCGTCGCCATAGGGGTGTGGGGGGCGTGCATGGGCGTAGGGGCGTAGGGGCG
>JBDHDY010000117.1:0-13410 GCA_039591275.1 Gemmatimonadota bacterium
TGCGCTCAAACAAGCCCGGGGAAGCTCGATCATGGTACCGACGAGGTACTCGACGCGCTGCTTACGCTCGGCGAACACGCGTTCCGCCGTCTGCTGGATGACCTTCGCCTGGCGGCGGGAGAGTTGGCTGATGAAGCGTTGCTCGCCAGCCAGCGGGTGGTGCCCAGGAGTCTCCAGGAAGGCGGATTCCGTTTCCGGTACCCGACGCTGGAACATGCCCTACGGGATCTACTCGGTCGTTGAGGTTGCTGTGTGGAGAGCGGACAACGAGAGAGCGCGAGCGACCTGCTCTCAGCAGAGATCCCTCGCGCTCGCGGGTTGCAGGGGCGACTACGCCGTGGTGTAGGCGAGCGCCGCGCCGGCGCCACTGGGATCGCGCTCCGCCAGAGCCACCTGGGCCGCTGCCAGCCTTGCAATCGGCACGCGGAACGGTGAGCTCGGATCGCCGCCGTGCTCGCCGCAGATCCCGATCTTGAGCTTCGGATTCGTCTCGCGTCCCAGGCGCACACCCATCTCCACGAGCTTCCCAACACCGCCCTGATCGAGGGTTTGGAAGGGGTCGTCAGCGAGGATGTGCTGCTCGATGTACAGAGGCAGGAAACGGCCAGCGTCATCGCGAGAAAGGCCGAAGGTGGTTTGAGTGAGATCGTTGGTGCCGAACGAGAAGAACTCGGCAACCTCGGCGATCTCGTCTGCGCTCAAACAAGCCCGGGGAAGCTCGATCATGGTACCGACGAGGTACTCGACGCGCTGCTTACGCTCGGCGAACACGCGTTCCGCCGTCTGCTGGATGACCTTCGCCTGGCGCTCCTCGACGTGTGCCACTAGCGGGACCATTACCTCGGGGTATACCTCGCCACCTTCACTTGTCACCTGGCACGCGGCCTCGAAGATGGCTTGCGCCTGCATCTCGGTGATCTCGGGATAGCTGATTCCCAAGCGGCATCCCCGGTGCCCCAGCATGGGGTTGGCCTCCGTCAGCGTGGAGATCGTGTGATGAAGCCGCTCGGCCGGCAGCTTGAGCTGCTTGGCGAGATTGCGGATCTCCTCTTCTCCGTGCGGGAGGAACTCGTGAAGCGGTGGGTCGAGCAAGCGGATCGTCACGGGGAACCCGTCCATCGCGCGAAAGATGCCGACGAAATCATCACGCTGCATGGGAAGAAGCTTGAGCAGCGCGCGTCGACGACCCTCTAGATCCGTCGCGAGGATCATTTGTCGCATGGCATCGATGCGATCACCCTCGAAGAACATGTGTTCTGTCCGACACAGGCCGATTCCCTCGGCGCCGAATTCCCGTGCCCGTTGTGAGTCCTTGGGAGTGTCGGCATTGGTGCGTACTCGGAGCATCCGGAATTTGTCAGCCCATGTCATGATCTGCTGGAAGTAGTCGCCAAGACTTGCTTCGACGAGGGGCACTTTGCCGTTAATCACTCGGCCCGTGGAGCCATCGAGGGTGATCCAGTCGCCCTCTTTCAACACGCGACCGTTGACTCTCATTTGTCGCTTTTCTTCGTTGACGTCGATTTCCTTGCATCCTGCCACGCACGACTTGCCCATGCCACGTGCTACGACAGCTGCATGGCTGGTCATACCTCCCCGGGCCGTCAGAATAGCCTGGGCGGCGACCATGCCGTGGAAATCCTCGGGACTGGTCTCCCGGCGGACTAAGATGACTGCTTCCTTGGCTCCGCCGCGCTCGGCTGCAGTGTCAGCGTCAAAGACGATCTGACCCACTGCCGCTCCGGGGGAGGCGGGAAGGCCCTTCGCCAGTAGGTCGACAGGTGCCTGTGGGTCGATGGCCGGGTGCAGGAGTTGGTCCAGCTGGTCAGGCTCCACACGCGCCACGGCCTCCTGCTCGCTGATGAGTTCGTCGTTGACCATCTCCACCGCAACCCGCACCGCGGCATGTGCCGTCCGCTTGCCGGCGCGCGTCTGGAGCATGTATAGGCGCCCACGCTCGACCGTGAACTCGACGTCCTGCATGTCCTTGTAGTGCTTTTCCAGCTTTTCACACGTTTCCTCGAGAGCCTGAAAGGCCTCCGGCAACCGGTCAGCCATGACGGAAACCGGCTCTGGGTCTCTGGTTCCGGAAACGACGTCTTCCCCTTGGGCGTTGGTCAAGAACTCGCCGAACAGTTTCTTCTCGCCCGTCGACGGATTTCGCGTGAACGCGACGCCTGAAGCTGAGTCCTCGCCAAGGTTGCCGTAGACCATAGCCTGAACGTTGACCGCCGTACCCAAATCATCGGGGATCCTGTTGATACGGCGGTAGTCGACGGCGCGGCGGGTATTCCAACTTCGGAACACGGCCTCTATAGCGCCCCAGAGCTGATCCCAAGGATGTTCCGGGAAGGGGTGTCCGGCTTGCCGCTCCACGATGCCTTTGAATTTGGCAACGAGCTCCCGGAGATGCTCTTCATCAAGGTCGATATCGCGCTCGACGTGCTGCTTCTTCTTCTCCGCCTCGAGCGCTGCCTCGAATCGATCCTCGCCGGCGGCCGTGGGCTTGATGCCGAATACCACGTCACCGTACATCTGAACAAGGCGCCGGTACGAGTCATACGCAAAACGCTTGTTGCCAGCTCCACCACCTTGCTGGATGAGTCCCTCGACAGTTTTGTCGTTGAGGCCGAGGTTGAGGATCGTGTTCATCATGCCGGGCATGGAGAACTTGGCTCCGGACCGAACGGATACGAGGAGGGGATTGCTGGGATCCCCGAAGCTACGACCACTCGCAGCTTCGAGCTTTGCCATTGCCTCTCTGACCTCGTCGAGCAGGCTGTTGGGAAGCTTCTTTTCCGCCAAATAGTCTATGCAAAGTCCCGCTGAAATCGTAAAGCCGGGTGGCACGGGAATACCGAGATTTGTCATCTCCGCCAGATTCGCGCCTTTGCCACCGAGCACGTTCTTCATCTGGGCGTGGCCGTCGGCCTGCCCATTGCCGAAGAAGAAAACGCTTGGCATCATTTACTCCGTAGATATGGAAATCGGTTGAACCGAGAGTGATGAGGTAAGATGGTTTTCGGGAATCGCCGTAGGGTAGTTGCCCGAAAAGCAGGCATCGCAGTAGCTCGACCGATCGCCGGCCGCGGTGCTGTGCATGCCTTCCTCTGAAAGGTATCCGAGGGTGTCCACTCCCAGGTGGGCTCGGATCTCCTCGATACTGTGGGTAGCCGCAATCAGCTCGGCCCGGGTCGGTGTATCGATCCCATAGTAACAGGGGCCGGTGATGGGCGGCGACGAGATGCGCAGGTGGATTTCGCGAGCCCCGGCATGACGAATCATTCGGATCAGGCTTTGTGACGTGGTCCCCCGCACCAAGGAGTCATCCACCACCACGACGCTCTTTCCTTCCACCACGTGCCGCACCGGATTGAACTTGATGTGGGCCTTACCCAATCGCATCGCTTGACCGGGGTCGATGAAAGTGCGGCCCACATAGTGATTGCGGATCAGTCCGTGCTCGAGCTTGATGCCGCTCTCCTCTGAATAACCCAGCGCCATCGCATTCGAAGAGTCCGGCACGGAGAACACACAATCGGCGCCCGGCGCTGGGGCCTCTCGTGCGAGTTGATGTCCGAGGGCACGACGTACTCGGTCGACGGATTGCCCGAAGACTACACTGTCAGGCCGTGAGAAGTAGATGAGCTCGAAAATGCACCGCTTGTGCTGTTTCGGAGCAAGCGCCGGCAAGTCGTGAACGCCGGATTCATCGACCGTGATCCATTCCCCCGGCTGCAGCTCTCTGACCACGGTGGCGCCGATAATGTCCAGCGAACACGTCTCCGACGCGATGACGAAACCGTCGCCGAGGGTGCCCAGCACCAGCGGTCGAAAACCACGTGGGTCGACGATGGCGTGGAGCGTGTTCCCCACCGTGATGAGCAACGAGTAGGCTCCTTCCACTCGCTCCAGGGCGTCACGGATCTGGTCCTCAGGGGCCCGAGCCTCTGAACGTGCGATGAAATGGACGAGAACCTCGGAGTCCGAAGAGGTCTGGAATATGGAGCCCTTTTGCTCGAGGTCGCTGCGAAGTTCAACGGCGTTGGTGAGGTTGCCGTTGTGCGCGAGGGCCAGTGGGCCACTGTGATAGTTCACCAGGCAGGGCTGAACGTTGGAGAGCACCGAACTGCCGGTCGTGGAGTAGCGAGTGTGCCCGATCGCGACATCGCCGGGGAGACGCTCTAGGATTTTGGGTGTGAAGACGTCCTGGACCAGCCCCATGCCCCGGTGCGTATGAACGGACTCGCCATGGTCGATGGAGACGATCCCGCCGGATTCCTGGCCGCGGTGCTGCAGCGCATAGAGACCCGAATATACGAGCTGGGCCGCGTCGGGGATTCCCCAAACACCAAAGATTCCGCACATGTTAGGCGAATGCCTCCGACGTCACTGACGACTCCGCCCGATACACGGTTGCACCAAACATGACATATCGTAGAGAGCAACGGTATATCGGCGGGGCCGTGGCCCATCCCGCTATCGCAACGGTCGCGTTCATATCAGCTGCTGTGGCGCTCCCGCATGGGAACCATCAGTCCATGCGGAGGCCCTGTCGCGTGCATCATGGCTCGGTTGACGCCACAGGTAGTGATCGGCGGCGCCCTTTTCACAGTCCAAATCTATCACGGGAGGCGCTCCGATGCTGGTCTTCCGAGCGCAGGCCGCCCTGGGCGTTCGGATCCGTGTGGGTTGCCTGAAGAGGCGCGGCGGACGACGGTGCAGCGGTCGTCGGCACGCGAAGATCGAATTTGATGAGGGGTGGATTGCGAACTGGGATGCTCAGGGAATGCCGGCGCCTCCCGAGTTCGTCATTCGGCTGCCGGCTCCCTCTTGCGACCCCTGAGAGCCTGAACGATAGACTCGAGGGTGCTGAACCCTATGCCCTCCCGCTTTCCCTGTTCGAGCAGCTGCTCTACCTCGCCCGCGTCGAACCATACTCCCTGGCATTCGGTGCAGCGGTCTACCTCGATCCCCTCGTATTGCTCCACTTGGAGATCGGCGCCGCACTTTGGGCACTTCATGAAGTGGCTCTTGCGCTCGGCATCTTCCCGCGCGGCGTCTGCTGCGGCACGGCGGGCCTTGAGCAGCTCGGCTTCCTTGCGAGCGAAGTACTCCTCCTCACTCTGGCTGGGCTTTTCCGTCATCCAATGTCTCCAATCGGGGTCCCGCTCGGGACGGGAGGGGTGAACTCAGCCCCCCTGTCCGACGGGGATGAGGAGACGCCGCTGTAGTCATGCCCTCTGCCGCGGACAATGGCGTCGACCACCTGCCCGTTTTCGAAGAAGACCACGTCGAAGGTCCCGCAGCTTTGCTCGCAGCCGTTGCGGAAATACATGTACGTCCAGGCGCCGAAGGAACGATCCGTCACCGGCTCGCCCCACAGCTGCACTACCTGCTCCTCCGTCATGCCCGGCGACACGGTTCCGGTAGCTGTGGGGAACCACGGCTCCTCGCCGATAATCGCCACCTGAGCGGGCGGCCTGGTTGCCCGCTGCGTAGGCGCGGCAGGCGCGGCGACAGGGGTCTGCGCTGCCTCTGCCGACGGCGCTGCTGCTTCAGTCTGCCCCTCGGTCACGGCAGAATCACCCTGTTGCTCGGTCGCTAGCGAGTCCTCGGGCGCTGCTTGTTCCGTCTGAGCCAGCTTCTTCCCGATGAAGGGGATCTTCTCAACGGGGATTTTGTCGCATCCGGCGACAGTCGCCGCCGCCACCGTAACAGTTGCGAAAGAGCGCCAGTTCATTGCGAACCTCCTCGTAAGAGTCCGACGCCCGTCACCTCGGACACCTCTGCTGAAAGATAGCACCCACCGTCGGCGTTATGCCGACCGGCAGCAGATGCCGGGCTCTTGCCGGTGTCCGTCCGGAGGTCGATCGCCAGAGCGTAGGCATAATATGTCTAGGGGCTCCAAACCGTGTCATCCGTCACCACCGCGCCGGGCGTCGCCGTCCTCGGCCTCGCCGAGGTCATGGAGGGCTATGGCAGGGGTGGACTCCCCGCCAACCTCGTCTTCCTCCCCACGCTCCAGGAAGGCCAGGACCGCCCACCGGCCGAGGCCGTACGAGACGTACGCTATTCCGAGTGGGAAGAAGAAGATGTCCCGGCGCCAAATGGCGAACCACAGAATAGTCAGATTGACGGCAAGCCCAAGGAGCCCCCGTGAGGTACCCACACCTATCCGGGGGAGGCGGGCATACCCCACGTTGCTGACCATCGCCAGGCTCAGAGCGATGATGAGGAAGATGAGGATCAGCGACCACGGGAGATTGGTGAGCTGGGTCTGGTAAAATGTCGTCTGAGTAAACGGATAGTACGTCGCCAAGGTCATCCCCGCCGCAGGCGACGGCAAACCCTGAAAGTTGTCCCTGTGCTCCTCGTCGCGCTGCGTGTTGTACCGAGCCAATCGGAGGGCTACGCACACGACAAACGCGTAAGAGAACATCCATGCAAACGGACCCAAGTTGGACAGCAGGAGAAAGTGCATTAGGACGGCCGGGGCCAGACCGAAGCTCACGATGTCGACCAGCGAGTCGAGTTCTCCTCCGAAGCGCGACTCGGTCTTACTCATGCGGGCCGACAGCCCGTCCAGCACATCGAGAACGCCGGCGATGACGATCCACCAACTAGCCCGGTAGAACTCCCCGCGGGCGGCGAGCACCATCGACCAGAACCCGAAGAACAGATTCGCCAGCGTGAAGAGGCTCGGAACGACGATTACAACTCGACCGACAGCCGGCCGGCGCATTCGCATTCGTCTCATCGCGACCACCGCGCTAACACCGTTGCTCCGGCTGCCGTGCGGTCACCGACTCGTACCTCGAGCTGGGCGTCGACCGGGACGAACGTATCCACTCGCGAGCCAAAGCGGATCAGGCCGAGGCGCCCACCCTGGTGCACTGAGTCGCCGATAACAGCGTCGGTGACGATCCGCCGGGCGATGAGCCCGGCAATCTGGCGAATCAAGATCGCCCCGTGCGGTCCGCGCACCCCGAGAGACATCTGCTCGTTGTGCTCGCTAGCCTTGTCCAGTGTCGCATTGAAGAACCTTCCAGGTCGATAATCTCGCTGCTCGACCGCTCCATCTACGGGATGACGATTCACGTGAACGTTGAAGACGTTCATGAAGATCGATACCCTTACTGCTCGGTCGCGCAGGTAGTCGGGCTCGTCGACTTCAACGATGCTCACGACCTTCCCGTCCGCAGGCGCGATCACGAACTCCGGCCCCCGCGGCCCGCGGCGATTTGGGTTGCGGAAAAACCACGGTACCCAGAGTGCCACCGGTGTCCAGGCACCCAACGCAATCCACCACCAGGATCCGCCAAACCACGAACCGGCGAGCAGGGCGAGGAACACAGCTGCCCCTAGAGCGACGAACGGCAGTCCTTCCGGGGCCAGCTTCACGGAGTACTCGGCAAAACCTGCCCGGTGATCCGCTCGTATGCCTCGAGGTAACGTGCGCTCGTACTTTGGACGATCTCTTCCACGAGGGGCGGTGCGGGCGGCTGTCCGTCCCATGATCCTGCTGACCGCAACCCGTCCAGATAGTCCCGAACCGGTTGTTTATCAAAGCTCTTTTGCGATCGGCCGGGTTGGTAATCGTCCGCTGGCCAAAACCGCGAAGAATCTGGGGTCAGCACCTCGTCGATCAGCAGCAGTTCGCCGTCGGAGGTCTTCCCGAATTCGAACTTCGTGTCAGCGATGATGATTCCACGTTGTGCGGCGTGCTTCCGGCCGGCAAGGTAGAGTTCGAGACTGAGTCGGCGCAGGCTCTCGGCCAACTCTTCACCGAGCGCCTCCACCAACCGGGCGTACGTAATGTTCTCGTCGTGGCCGGATTCCGCCTTGGTGGCGGGCGAGAACAGCGGCGGGTCGAGCTGTTGGCTCTCGACGAGCCCGCCCGGTAGATCTTCTCCCGCAAGTGTGCCCTGAGTTCGGTATTCCTTCCACGCCGAACCGGAAAGATAGCCACGGACCACACATTCGAACGGCACAGGGGTTGTCCGGCGCGCGAGCATGGCGCGCCCGGCGATCGCACTCTCATACCCCTCTAGCGCCGGAGCTCGAGCGACGATGTCCCCGACGTCGGTGCTGAGATAATGACTACTCGTAACCGACGCGAGCGCGCCAAACCAATAGGCGCTCATCTGCGTGAGCACTGCTCCCTTCATGGGAATGGGCTGGTCGAGAACGATGTCAAAAGCGCTGATGCGGTCACTGGTGACCAACAAAAGGGCTTCGTCATCGACGGTGTATACCTCACGCACTTTCCCTCGGCGGAGCAGTGGGAGGGGCAGGGTGCTCTCGGTCAGCACGGGCGGGGACGGCTTCGTCGTCATACAGTCACCTCGGCTTCATCCTCCATCTCGAAGCGGCTTAGGGATTGCAGCAAGGGGTCTAGGACCTCTCGAACGAATCTATTGACTTGATCGGGCGCACACCCCACATACGCGGCCGGGTCCAGCTCGGCCTGGAGGGCGTGCCGATCGACCGCGGCAAACGCCTTGTGCTGAGCGAGGCGCTCGAGCAGGTCGTTCTCTGCGCCTCCCTCCATGGCCTCACTCACAGCGCGGCTGGCCCTCCTGATTACCTCGTGGAGCTCCTGGCGATCTCCGCCGGCGGTCACGCCAAGCATCAACCAGCGCTCGGTGGCCATGAACGGCATGACGCGATGCACATTCCGGCGGACCGTGGCGGGTCGGACCTCGAGACCGGCGCACACGTTGGTCAGCAGGATGAGTATCGCGTCGGCGGCCAGAAAGGCGTCCGGGAGCACCATGCGACGGTTGGCACTGTCGTCCAACGTACGCTCCATCCACTGGGTGGCCGCAGTGTGAGCGGTGTTGTCCCGCAAAGCTATTAGATAGCGAGCGAGTGCGCAGATACGCTCGCACCGCATGGGATTGCGCTTGTACGCCATTGCGCTGGAACCGACCTGTTCGGCCTCAATCGGCTCGAGCACCTCTCCCTCGTGCTGCAGCAATCTGAGGTCCGTCGCGAGCTTGGAGCTCGACTGGGCCAGGCCACTCAGCAGATCCAGGATTCGGCTGTCGATCTTGCGGGTGTAGGTCTGGCCGCTGACGGCGATGGGGCGCGGGAAGCCGAAGCTGGCTGTGACGCGATGATCTAGCTAGATAACTGGCCTGAGTCCCGGTTGTGCCTTTGCACCCTCTGAACGGAAGAGCCTCGACGCCGTCATGCAGTGCCTCGGCGTCAATGGCGAGGTCTTGAAGCCACAGCGTCGCACGCTTGCCGACGGTAGTGAGTTGAGCCGGTTGGAAATGTGTGAACGCGACGGTGGGAAGATCACGCTGTGTGGCCGCAAAGTCGCCGAGCACTCTAAGCAAGGCGCGCAATCGGCCCAGGAGCAGATGCATCCCCTCCCGCATCAGCAGATGCATCCCCTCCCGCATCACGATCAGGTCCGCGTTGTCCGTCGCGTATGCGCTGGTTGCGCCGAGATGGATGAATGGACGAGCGGTAGGGGCTTGGTCACCGAAGTGGTGGATGTGCGCCATGACATCGTGCCGCAAGCGGTGTTCGTAGCGCCGCACCTGATCGAGATCTGCAGTGTCGAGGTTTGTGCGCATCTCTTCGAGGGCCTGCTCCGGGATGTCGACCCCCAAGCGCCGCTGCTCTTCTGCCAGGGCGAGCCACAACCGACGCCACAAACCCGCCCTGTGCTTGGCGCTCCACAGGCGCTGCATGGCCGGGGATGCGTACCGGGTGCCGAGAGGCGACTCGTACCGTTCGGGGTCGCTCATCGGACGTAGAAATCGGTAATGCGCACCCTCCCACTTCTCTCGAAGTAAACGCGGATTGCGTTTCTTCCTGCTGCGCGTCGAAGGATCTCCCCCACCTCCACGGCTTCGGTGATTCGGCTGCGGTTGATCTGCAGTATAACGTCACCGTCACGCAGGCCAGTGGCACGTGATGCGGCATCGCCGATCGCGTAGATCAGCGCCCCGAAGCCTCGCGACAGATCTCGTTCCTGCTGAATCGCCCCCGTGACGGTTATCAGCTCGATGTCTCCGAGCACCGAGATCCGCTCGGCCTGGGTGGTGGGAAGCGATTGCACCACGATGGTTCCTCGGCGGTCGCGTCTACCTCGCTTGTACACAATGTCGAGTGTGTCGCCTGGGCTGACGTCGAGCTTCACGGCTTCCCAGTCGAGGAACGTTCGCACCGGACGTCCCAAGGCGGAGACCAGCACATCTCCACGACGGAGCCCACCCTCGGAAGCCGGACTGCCCTGAGCCACGTCCAGGATCTCCAGGCCACCGACCGTCTTCCACGCCCGCAGGTCTTCGGTGTTGACGACTTCCACGCCCGTCCAGGAGCGCTGCACAGAACCGTAGCGTCGCAGCTCATCAGCGACGCGCAGCGCTCGCTCGATTGGGATCGCGAACCCGATCCCGACAGAGCCTCCGGAGGCCGTGAAGATCGAAGAGTTGACCCCCACGACCGCCCCGAAGGCGTTCACCAGCGGACCGCCGCTGTTGCCCGGATTGATAGCCGCGTCCGTCTGAATCATACCAACGTAAACTCCCGTCTGTCTGCCGGACGGGAGCAGGTTGCGCCCCACGGCGCTTACCACGCCTGCGGTCACAGTGGGCTCGGAATTGCCGAGCAGGTAGGCGAAGGGATTACCGATTGCCACGACCCACTCGCCGATCGTGAGGTCTTGACTGGTGCCCAGGGGTATCACTTGCAGATGTTCGGCGTCGATCTGCAGCACCGCGATGTCGGTCAACGGATCCTCACCCAGCAACTCGGCAGGGTGGTCCACTCCAGCTGGTGTCGTAACGATGATCTGCTCTGCGCCCGCAGTAACGTGCTGGTTTGTAATGACTAGGCCGTCGGATGTGACGATGAAACCGGACCCCACCCCCTGAACGAGCCGCTCGTACTCTCTGGGCATCGCGAAGAAATCGAAATACGAGCTGCGCACCACCTGCCGCTGCCGCCGAGTCACGTTGACACTCACCACGGCGGGGCTTGCCCGTCGCGCCGCCTCGACGATCGCCGAGTGACGCGATTGACCTATCTCGGCGCTTCGTTGGTGCAGCAGGGTGTCGACCTGAATCCAAGCGGCAGGCTCGACGGAATCCAACCGGGTGTCGATCTCAACTCGCGGCCGGTTCTCGGGCGTCGCGTCGCGGCACGCCGCGCTGACCGCAAATGTGAGGGCGATGATAAAAGTCAAACGCCGGCCTGAGACGGCGCTTGGAGTTTCTCCCAGTCTTTGAGGAATTGGTCCAATCCTCGATCGGTGAGTGGGTGGCGGAGTAGCTTTTTCAACACGGCCGTCGGCATCGTGGCAACGTCGGCGCCAAGCATGGCCGCCTCGGCGACGTGCCGCGGATGCCTGATCGACGCAGCGAGAATCTCGGTTGCGAAGTCGTAGTTGTCGAAAATCGCACGGGCTTCCCGGATCACGTCCATTCCATCCTGGCTCACGTCGTCGATCCGACCTATGAACGGCGAAACGTATGCAGCCCCGGCCTTTGCCGCGATGAGGCACTGCATCGACGTGAAGCAGAGCGTCACGTTGACGGCACACCCCTCTGCCGAGAGCCGGCGCACGACCGGCATACCCGGCTCAATCATCGGAATCTTGATGACGATGTTGTCGGCCAGCTTGGCGAGTTCCTTCGCTTCGCTGTACATCCCGTCTTCCTCGACCGAGACTACCTCGGCGCTCACCGGCCCATCCACCAGTGAGCATATCTCCTTCAGCACGTCCGTTGGGTCGAGATCGCCCGCCACCCTGGAAAGCAGTGTCGGGTTGGTCGTGACGCCGTCGATGAGGCCCGCTTGTGCGGCCCATCGGATGTCACCGATGTCCGCGGTGTCGAGAAAGAATTTCATGTGCCAAGCCCAAAGCAGGAGTCAGGGTACCGGGCGCCAACCAGGTAAAGCCCTTTGGGAGGCGCGGGGGAACTCGCTTCGCTGTTGGTCCTGAGTCGTAGAAGCCGAGTCAGATCCTCCGCCGGGCGACGGCCAAGTGCGACATCAACCATCGCCCCCATGATGAAGCGTACCATACGGTGCAGAAATCGGTCCGCTTCGATGGTAAAAATAAACCCTTCGCCTCCGGGTCGCTCCTGCCAATCGGCGACTGTGATGCGGCAGCGATAGTGTGGCTTCGCCGGTCCTGCAGTGGAGTAGGCCCGGAAGTCGTGCTCTCCGATGAAGGCCGCTGCGGCGTCCAGGAGAGCATCACCGTCGAGTGGTCGCGCCAGATCCCACTCGTATTCCCGTCGAAAAGGCGAAGCTGCCGCCGCGTCGCACCCAACGACGTAACGATAGCGCCGCGCCGTGGCATCTCTGCGGGCGTGGAACCCCGGACGGGCAGTGCCTAGCTCGGCTATCCAAAGGTCAGCGGGCGTCGTGGCGTTCAAGGCCTTCTTGAGGGTGTTGGATTCCCAGGATGTAGGGGCCTGGAAGCTCACGACCTGCCCGAGGGCGTGCACGCCGGCATCTGTACGCCCCGCAGCGTGAGTGACCACACGCCGGCCTACGAGCCGCTGGAATGCATCCTCCAGGGTCCCCTGGACGGTGCGTTCCTGCCGCTGGCGCTGCCAGCCGCTGAAATCACGACCATGGTACTGCAGAATGGCATAGTGGGAATGGCACGGCATGGCCGCAACCTACGGCCTGATCAGCCTATCCACAAGCGGGACAACGAGTTGCATGTGATGCAGGGGCGCTACTCACTACGCCGCTACATCCTGCGAATGACCCCGACGACGACCCCTTGGATGATCAAGTCGTTCTCGTGGACCCTAATCGGTGCCACCCTCTCGTTCGCAGGCTGCAGCCGTATCCATCCGCCCGTTTCGCGATAGATGCGCTTCACCGTGGCTGACGTGCCGTCGACGAGGGCGATTATGGTTTCGCCGTTCTGTGCCGTCTTTCGGCTCTGAACGACGACGAGGTCGCCGTCCACGATATGCTCGTCGACCATCGAGTCGCCGGCCACTTGGAGGACGTAACTGGACCCTTGCCGTGGCACGAGGTTGTTCGGGACGGCAATGGTCTCGGGAGTGCTGATTGCCTCGATAGGGGCACCAGCTGCCACGGATCCCAGCAGGGGCAACTCTGTGGCTCCTGTTTGCCCCGGTTCAGGGGCGATCTCGATGCCCCGGCTCTCATTGTGATTGCGCCGGATGAGGCCCTTCCGCTCCAGGTTCGTGAGGTGTTCATGAACCGTGGCCAGGGAGTTGAACGAGAAATGTCGGGCAATCTCGTCAAAAGAGGGAGCGAATTGGTGGTCGCCAATGTACGACTTCAGATATTCGAGAATCTCTCTTTGGCGCCTGGTTGTGGGAGGCATAGCTGTCTCCTGAGCCGTACCGAAAGGATGCCGAAACCAGTATACCCGAATACATACCGAAGCGCAACGGT